>CADCOX010000107.1 GCA_902803195.1 uncultured Bacteroidales bacterium | reverse complement strand
CCGCTTCACCGACACGTTCTACGGCTTAGGCACTCCCGTCAAGCCGCTGAAGAAGCTCATCCAGAGCGGTCTGCTCGGATGGCCGCTTAAGGTGACCGTCTCTGGCGCCACAGGTTTCGCATGGAAATTCTTCTGGGTAGGCAAGGACAACCTCACGCCTCAACCCGTACCCGCTGAACTGAACTATGACATGTGGCTCGGCCCGGCACCCTTCAAGCCCTACAACGTACACCGCACACATCAGACCTTCCGCGGTTATTGGGACTACGACGGCGGCGGACTGACCGATATGGGTCAGCACTACCTGGACCCCGTACAATACATGCTGGGCAAAGACAACGAGTTCCCGGTGAAGGTGGAGATCGATGCTCCGCAGCAGCACTACGACGCCGTTGGCATCTGGCATAAGATTACCTATACGTATGCCGACGGTTGCCAAATCGTGCTCGAAGGCGAAGGCTACGAGAGCCAAGGCAAGTTGGCCTACATCGAAGGGCCGAAAGGCAAGGTCTACAAAGGCTTCGAATGCACCATCCCCGACGTCTGGAACAAGTTGAACGAGCTGCCCGACCCAGAACCGCAGCGCACCGACTTCCTCGAGTGCGTACGCACCCGCCAGAAGTTCGCCCTCAACGAGGACAACGGCCACCACAGCTGTACGCTCGTGAACATGGGTGCCGTAGGTCTGCGCCTCGGACGCCGCGAACTGAACTTCGACCCGAAGACCCAGCTGTTCATCGGCGACGACGCTGCCAACGCCCTCGTGGATCAGCCAATGCGAGGAGAGTGGAAGATATAGGGTCTCTAGAAGATCTAGAAGATCTAGAAAATCTAGAAAATCTAGAAAATCTAGAAAATCTAGAAAATCTAGAGCCTCTAGACAATCTAGCACCTCCAGTTCCAATTACCAACCTATTAATCCCTTAAAGCAATGAAACACCTTAAATATCTTATTCTACTTCTTTCATTCCTTCTGCCCTTCACCGCCACCGCCCAGGACAGCCGCAACCGCGTGGCCAGCACCATCATTGCCGACGGACTGGCTCAGCTGCCAGCCCAGAACCTTGAAGCTCTGGAACAGGTGATGAGCGAGATAGCAGGCACAGGCGCCGAAGGCGTGCAGCAACTGGCTGACATGCTGGGACCTTCTGCCGAGGGCAAGAATGCTCCATTCCAATATGCCATCGACGGGCTGACGAGCTACGTGACCCAGAAAGGACGCGAGGCACAGTGCGCGGCCGTCAAGAAAGGCCTTGAGGCGGCTCTGGCCAAATGCACCGACGAGGGCAACAAAGTCTTCTTGCGCGATCAGTTGAACAAACTCACGCCGGGCAGCGTTGAAGTGAAGCACGCCGTCGAGGACCTCGCTACGATAGCGCCCGCTTCGCGCGCCATCGCTGACTTCCGCGACAAAGTAGCTGCCACACCGGCTCAGAAGGTGAACAAGCTCCTGCTGAACACCCTCAAGAAGAGTGGCGACCGCCAGCTGCGCAACACCGCCCTCGAGCTGGGAGGTGCAGCCCTGGCTCCCCTCGTCGTCAAGGCTTTCCCCAAGCTGAAGACCGACGCCCAGACCGACGTCATCCGTTGGTTGGGCAATCGTCATGACACCGAGAACATCGAAGCTGTATTCAGGGCTCTCGGCTCGAAGGACAACCAACTGGTTGACGCTGCCATCGAAGCTGCCGGTAAGATTGGCGGCATCAACGCGCTGTCGTCCCTGATTATCGCCCTCAACGGCGACCACGCCGCTGCCGCATCGGCTGCCTTGTCGACTTTCAACGGCAATATCTCCGACGGTGTGCTCAACGCGCTGAAGGGCCAGGGTAGTAACGCCGCTCCGGCCCTCGTAGCGCTCGCCGGTGAGCGCCATATCACCGCCGCCTATGAGCCGCTGACTGCCCTCCTCGGTAATGACAAGCTCCACGCTGCAGCTGCCAAGAGCCTGGCACAGATTGTCACGAACGACAACTTCGCCGACCTCCTGGGACGCTTCAAGCCCTACCCCGCCCTCTTCTACGGCCTCATGGCCCAACGCGGCAACAAGGATGACATCCAGGCCATCGCCGCAGCGGCAGTTCAGAGCGCCGATGCGCGCAACGCCCTGTTGAAAGTGGGTTCTGTGGATGCCGTAGCTCCCCTCATGAGCATTGCCACTGAAAGCGTAGCCGACCGCGACGCCATGCTTGTACGTGCGCTCTCCCTCATCAAGGGCGCCAACTGGCCTAGCCTGCAGAAATACCAGCTCTATAAGCAGGCGCTCGAGATGAAGCCCGCCGCATCCGTGGCCAACTATTTCCTCGAGGCCCTCGGCACGCTGAACAACGAGCCTGCCCTCAACCTCGCAGCTGAGTACATGAATGTGAAGGAGAACGACCTCGCCGCCGCCCATGCCGTGGCCGACCTCATCGATAAGAACGAGAGCCTGCAGCGTGGCGCACACATCCGCGACCTACTCCTCAAAGCACAGAACGTGTTCAAGAGTCACACCGAGAATGCCGATGCCGGCTATGCCGTGGATCAGGTGAACACCATCCTGCCTAAGATCATCGACGACCCGAACGCCGTCACGGCCAAGGTAACGACGCTTTCGGCAGAGGAGGAAAAAGCTGGCTACGAAATGCTCTTCGACGGCACGAACCTCGACCAGTGGCACGGCGGCAAAGTCAACTACCTGCCCATTGACGGAGCCATCTACGTCAGCGCCAACTACGGGGCCGAAGGCAATCTCTACACGAACAAGAAATACTCCGACTTCGTCTTCCGCTTTGAGTTCTGCTTCGTACGTCCGGGCATCAACAATGGCGTAGGCATTCGCACGAAGGATGGCGTCGACGCCGCCTACGATGGTATGGAAATCCAAATCCTGGATCACGACGATCCTATCTATAAGGGGCTGCGTGAGTATCAAGTCCACGGCTCGGTCTATGGCATCATCCCAGCCAAACGCATCAAGCACAAGCCCCTGGGCGAATGGAACTACGAGGAGATTCGCGCCGTGGGCGACCATATCACCGTCACCCTGAACGGCGAAGTGCTCGTGAACGGCGACATCCGCAAGGCTTGTCAAGGTCATAACATGGCACCCGAAGAGGGTAAGCCCAACCCCTACACCGTCGACCACCAGAGCCATCCCGGCCTCTTCAACAAGGAAGGCTTCATCAGCTTCTGCGGTCATGGCGAAGGCTTGAAGCTACGCAACATCCGCGTCCTCGACCTCTCCAAGCAGAAGAAAGGCAAGACCGCAAAGCGCCGCTGAACGATAAGTCGATAACCACAACGAAACAGATTCGCCCTGTAGGGCAAAAGCATTCCGAAGCTTTTGTGCTGCAGGGCGTTTTTTATGTCCAGCGATTCAAGCTGCTCTCATGTGTTAATCATTGTAAAAAAAGCGTAGGCTTATACCTTTATTAAAGAATAATACATATCTTTGCATCGCGGAAAAGCTATCACGGGATTTCCGTCATGGGATTTACGTTATATATAAAGCGAAATAAACTATAACAGTCATGGCTAAAAAGAGTTCTCGCAACATCACAAATCCTTTTATATGTTCGGGTTATGTGAGACCAGAGTACTTCTGCGACCGCACAGAAGAGACTGAAGAATTAATATCAAATTTGCAAAATGGACGTAATACTACGCTTATTGCACCTCGAAGAATTGGCAAAACAGGGCTAATATGGAATGTATTCTATAGGCTAAAAAGCATGAACAAGGATGTTATATGCATCTATGTCGACATTTTCTCTACGAAGAACCTGCATGAATTTGTTCACATGTTAGGAACGGCCATTATGCAGCAAGCGCTGCCTACCGAGCGCAAGGCGATGAAGTGTTTGATGGAGTTCTTCGGTGCTTGGCGACCAGTGTTCAGCGTAGATTCCGTTACAGGCGCTCCAACGGTGTCGCTAAGCATGGAGGCCTCTCAATCGACCGTTTCACTAAAGATGGTGTTCGACTACCTGAATCAGTGTAAGCGACCGGTTTATATTGGCATCGATGAATTTCAGCAAATTGCCAACTATCCCGAAGCAGGCACTGAAGCTTTGTTAAGGTCATATATCCAGTTCGCTCCAAATGTACATTTTATCTTCGCCGGTAGCAAGCTGCACATGATGGCTCAGATGTTCAACTCTCCCGAACGTCCTTTCTTTCAGAGTACAGCATCCATGGGGTTGCCACCTTTGCATGAGGAAATCTATTACGATTTTGCCCGACATTTCTTTGAGGCGAAAAAGGGAAGCCTCTCAGAGGAATCATTCCATTCTATCTATCAAACGTTCGATGGCATAACATACAATGTACAGCAGATTCTTAACCGTCTGTATGAAACGGAGCGACATGTAAGCAGCCCGCAACAAGTACAAGACGCTATTCAGCATGTCGTCAACAGGAACAGCATGCAATATGAAGGCCTTATGATGTTCCTGACTAGCAATCAACTATCTTTATTGAAAGCCATAGCTAAAGCGACTAACGTTGCAAACCCTCAGAGCAGTGTGTTTATCAAGCGGTATGACCTTCCCAGCGCCAGCAGTATAAAAACAGCACTTGATGTACTATTGGACAAAGAACTGGTTTATCAACAGGAGTCAGGCTATGTAGTCTACGATCGGTTCTTAGCACTTTGGCTGAAAAGGCTTCCATGAATATGGCTCCGCCAGCGCTTCATACTTTAGCGCTGGCGGAGTTTCGATTGACTACGGAGTGAACTGGGGAAGAAGCAGAGGCCCTTTTACTTCCCCAAGATGATATTCACCAAAGCCGTCACGTCAGCAATGGTGACCTTATGGTCGCCGTTGACGTCGGCCACTCCACTGGCTGGAGCCGTGGCTTTGCCCAGGATGACGTTGACAAGGGCGGTGACGTCGGCAATGGTGACCTTGTCGTCGTCGTTGACATCGCCTTGGATGAAGGATGCCTCGTATTGCTTGACGGTGAACTCCTTCCATAGGTTGGCTGCCTCGTAGTCGGCCTTGGTGCCAGCTGGCACTTCGAGGAGAATGTCCTTGAAGCTGACCAGCTTGCTGGGGTCGTCGGGGTACTGATGTTGCATCTCGAGGTTGTACACAACCAACGAATTGGTCCAGCTGCTGAAGCTGCCTACTGCGGGCGGCTCGCTGCCGAGCATGCGAATATCCTTGAGCGTGAGTCCCTGGTCGGGAGCTATGAGACAGGAGAAGGCTTCGTCCTTGACGGTGGTGACGCTGGCGGGTATGGTGAGCGACTGGAGGTAGCTGGAGTGGAGCCCTGCGATAGCTGTGACGGGATATGAGACGCCGTCGACGGTGATGCTCTCGGGCATTACGAAGGTGGTGCGGCCGTTCTTGTCGGCATAGCGGTAGAGTTGTGCGGAGTAGCCTGGCTCGTACTGATAGATGTCGCCGTTCTCGTCGGTATAGGTGAGCCATGCAGGTTCATCTTCCCGGATCTGGAAGAAGTCCTGCCAGTAGGGCGCATTGCGATAGGCGTCGCTGGTATGGGGCGGAACGAGAAGGGTGATGTCAGCGCGGGTGGGGAATGGGTCGACGTCGCCTATCTCCAAAGGCGTGTCCCACTTGACGCGTACCTGTGTGAGTGCCGTGCAATTATTGAAGGTATAGCTGCCAAACTCAGTGACGCTCTCGGGTATTGTGATGAATCTGAGGTTGCTACAGCCATTGAAGGCATTCGTGCTGATTCTTAAGAGCGTGGACGGCAGTATGACGCTGGAAAGCTGCTTGCAATCATAGAATGCAGCACCAAAGATTGTTGTGACGCCCTCGGGTATCTCGATGGAATAGAGGTTGGTGTTATGGAATGCCTGATTGCCAATAGATTTAATGTTGGAGGGCAGTTTGATGCTGGCGAGGTTTTCACAATAGGCAAATGCGAAAGCCTCAATTTCTTGCAGGCCTGTGAAATACTGCAGTTCGTTGAAGGATTGGATCTCGGAATTGCCAGCGAATATCAAGCTGTTGGGGTCGTCGTAGTAGGAGCCAAACGACGTCACGGCTGCCGCCTCGGCGGTGCTCAGCTCGCCGTCGTGATCGGTATCCCATTTGGCGACGCAGATGGCCTTGACGTTGGAGTCGGCAAAGATGATGTTCTGAGCTGAGGTGAAATAGCCGGGAGAAGACGAGGACGGACCGCCATCGATGCGGGCATAGGTGGCGTCTTTGGGGTTGGAATCATTGTAAGTGGTGCCGGCGCCGCCTACGAGTTTGGTGCAATCGGAGAACATATTGTTAGATGCCGTAACATTAGCCGTTATCCAACTATCGCCCACGTAGATGGTGGTCAGTTCAGATGCATTACTGAACATGGAAGTCATGTCCGTTACTGATGATGTGTCCCATTTATGCAAGTCGAGACGTTTCACGCTGATGCAATTAGAGAACATTTCATCCATGTCCGTAACATTCTCCGTGTTGAAGCCGGAAACGTCGATGGCGGTAAGCTTCCTACAGTGGGAGAACATGGCGTACATATTCGTTACTTTTACCGTTGTGAAACTTGACACGTCGAGGTCGGTAAGATTCCAGCACGATGTGAACATTTGGTTCATGGACGTCACGTTTACAGTACTGAACCTGGAAACATCGAGGCTTGTAAGTGCACGGCAGTTGTTGAACATATAGCTCATGGAAGTGACTTTCGGAGTCCTGAAGCTTGAGATGTCAAGAGATGTCAATGCATAACAAGCATAGAACATAAAGGACATCTCTTTGACGTTTGCAGTGTTGAAACTCGAAAGGTCGAGTGACGTCAGATTTGAGCATTTACTGAACATCAGGGCCATTGTAGTGACATTCGCTGTGTTGAAGCTGGACAAATCAAGAGTGGTAAGGGCGGAGCATCCCTGGAACATGGCCGACATATCCGAAACGTTGGCAGTGTTGAAGCCTGCTACGTTGAGGCTTGTAAGTCCAGAGCACTCACCAAATATGAACTTCATTTTCGTCACCTTCGAAGTGTTGAATCCTGACAAGTTCAGGTTGAGGCTTGTCAGTTTAGAACATCTGAAGAACATGTACTCCATATTCGTTACCTCACTGGTGTTCAGGTAGCTAAGGCCAGTGATGCTGGTCAGATTGCTCATGCCGTAGAACCAACGGTAGGTGGTGGTGGGGCGGGCGCTGGCAAACGAGGAATTAAACACTACGCTCTCGACGCTTTCCTTTTGCCCGAACCATCCAGGATTAACGGAGCCAGTGTTGAGGGAGTATATAGTGCCTTCGCGATTGGCTTGATTGCTGTCGTGGTAGAAGGTGAGCGTCTTGCCGTCGGTGGAGAGTACCGCGTAGTCTAACGTGGAGGTCGTAGTGCCATCGGTGATGGTGCCGAAGTTCTTCCAGTAGTTGGCAACGCGGTAGGCATCTACGGTGCCAGTGGGCACATGGAGGGTGGCGTTGGGCTGTAAGGCTGAAGAGAATGGATTGCTGGAGAGTGTCAACGGCGTTTCCCAGTTCACCGTAACGTTGGTGGCGTTAAAGAAGGCTCCAGATTCAATTGCTGTTACCGAGGATGGGATGTTGACCGGTCCTGTGTAATCATAGAAGGCTTGAGTATAGATGTTTTGTACACTACTCGGGATAACGAGGTTTGTGATGTTGGGGCATCCGTAGAAGGCTTGGAATGCGATGGTTGTCAGTGTGGAGGGCAAGCTGACGGTGGTCAGATTCGTGCAGTTCTTGAAAGCATAAGCAAGGATTTGTGTTATTCCACTTCCTATAGTTAAACTCTTTACATTGCTGACATTTTGAAAGAGATAGCTGTTGATTTGCCCGGCGCTCGTACCTTTGTTGATGGTGACGGATAGATCTTGGACACTGCCATTGAAAACATTGTTGCCTAAGGTCTGCACATCTGAGGTCAAGGTGAAGTTCGTCAAGGCATTGCAGCCGGCGAAGGTTTGGTCTCCTATGGCGGTAATGCCGGACATCACCTCCATCTTATGAACCCCACAATAGTCGCTGAAGAGTTTGCTGCCAGTGCCTAAAGTGGTGTTGCTGCCAGAAGGCTGGAAGCGGATAAGCAGGTCGTCGCTGCAACCATTGAAGGCACTGCCGGCAATGGCCCTCACGGGAGTGTAGATTGCCACGGTCTTCAGGCTCGTGCTATTCATGAACGCTTCACCACCAATGGTAGTGACGGTAGCAGGGACAGTGAAAAGGTTTGATGAAAGGATGGAAGTTGAAGAATTGAGGCTGGTGCAGCCGTCAAAAGCCTTAAAGGGGATTTCAGTGATAGGGCCGTCGATAACACAACCCTTCAAGCTTGTGCAGCCTTGCATCATAGTGCTCGGAATCTCTCTGATAGAGCTTGGCAGCCGAAGGAGTAATATTGAAGTGTTGTTCCTAAAAGCATTCTGCTCGACAGAGACAACATTATATGTGTTGCCGGAATAAGTAATTGATTCCGATGTACGAAACGAGGTTAAGGTTCCGTTGTAGGTCTTAACGATAGCCTGGCGTGAAGGAGTAATCGAGCTGTCGTAGTATAGTAAAGAATAGGTGAAATCGCCAAGCGTGACGTTTTTGGCAACGATAGGAGTCCAATGAATGATGACTGAGGCAGTGCTTGTCGAAGGCACAGTGAACGCGGTGCCGGTAGATTGGTCAAGCCGTGGTGTCAGTGTAACCACTTGTGTCTCATTGCCATAGCTGATAGTTACTTGCGTAGGCGCGTAATCACCGCTGCACGGGATAGACAAGGAGAACGACTCGCCCTGGTTGCAGGTGACTGTCTGCGGGTTAGTGCGGATAAAACCGCTGTTACCGCCACCTCTGGTATAAGATATAGTAGAGAGGGGAGCTGTGTAGCCACCATCCTGGCTCACGGTGATGGTGCAATTCTGAGCCATAGCTAATACCGGCATCAGCACTGCCAGCAGCAACATTATCAAGAAGTTCTTAGTTTTCATATCGGTAAGCTTTTTTATGATATTCTTTAAAGTTTTCTTATATTTCTGCGACAAAATTATAAACTTATGCTCAAACGACCAAAGATTTTAGACGATTTGTTATTTTTTAAGTGCGAAAACACTTAAACAGCCATGAACGGAGTATAAGAATGATAAAGATTTATAATGGCATTCATGGGAAAATTCATAGGCATTAGATGTGTAAGGATAGGCGTTAGCTATTGTTTTAATTCCTACCGAACACAATATCGCCCACCATCATTTGTGGACAGTGGGCGATGGAAAGTGAGGTGTAAAAAAATCTAGGCGCTCGCAGCTCAGTCGTTCGATGCATCTTTTCCTCTTCCCCTCAGACCCCCGAGCAAGCTCGCCCGCTCAACCTTGATCGCTTGACCCTTTAAGAACCCGTAGCCTTTCACTTAGCCTGCTAAGAAGGCGAAAAGAAAAACCTACATCCAAATAGAAAAGAAAAAACATAAAAGGATTTTGAGCACCTACTAAAAAAAGTCCGTCAACTGAGGTAAGTCAGTTGACGGACTCTTTGTTTAATTGTTTCAGTCGAAATTTCGGTATCTCGAAATTGCGATATAACGAGAATACGACTGAACAGAAGCTTACTCGGCGCGGAGGGTGAAGCGCTTGAAGGCGGTCACGGTGAGCTCCTTGTCGACGCTGTGGAGGTACTGGGCGACAGTCTGGTTCTTGTCCCAGATGTACTCCTGCTCGAGGAGACAGCTCTCCTTGAAGAACTTCTTCAGGCGGCCCTGAGCGATATTCTGAATCATCTGCTCGGGGAGGTTGGCAGCCTTCTCTTCGGCAACCTTCACCTTGAGCTCGCGAACCATAGCGGCCTGCTCGGGGGTGATCCAACCCTTAGCCATGTTGCTCTCGATGTGGTCGTCGCTGTCGACGTGTGCGGGGTTGACACCAGCCTTGCGGATGGCAGCCTCGACAGCCTTGGCAATCTGCTCTTCCTTAGTCTTCTCGACGGCTACGCGGAGCTCGCTGTCGATGGTCTCCTGAGGAACGGCGCTCTGGTCGATGGCCACGGGGTTAGCGCTGGCAATCTGCATAGCAACGTTCTTGCCGACGGTGGCATCCTCGGTAGCCTTGTTGAGGGCAACCATGACGCAGAGGGTGTGCTTGTTCTGATGGTCGTAGGTAGCGATGTTCTCGCCTTCGACTACACTGTAGCCATCGAGTTCCATCTTCTCACCGGTGATACCGCTACGAGCGACGACGGCATCCTGAATAGTGCCTTCGCCCATGGGCAGAGCCTTCACCTCGTCGAGGGTCTTGCAGCGAGCAGCAACAGCAGCGTTGATGATGTCCTGAGTAAGACCTACGAAATCAGCATTGTTGGCAACGAAGTCGGTCTCGCACTTCAAGGCGATGATGGCGGCAAAGTTGCCGTCGACCTTCACGAGAACGCAACCTTCGGAAGCCTCACGGTCGCTACGCTTTGCAGCAACAGCCTGACCCTTCTTGCGGATGATCTCAATAGCACCGTCGATGTTGCCCTCGCTCTCTTCGAGAGCCTTCTTGCAGTCTGCCAGACCTGCGCCAGTCATCTCGCGCAGCTTCTGGATATCTTTGATTGATACAGCCATTGTATTAAAATGAAAAATGAAAGAATGAAAAATGAAAAATAAATTTTACCTGTGCGAGCAGTGGGAGTCTGTAAGGAAAGTGAAGAATGTCAAGTGATTACTATTTTTCACTTTTCACTCTTTCACTTTTCACTTTTGAATCGCGCGCGAATCAGGTTACTCCTCAACGGGAGCTTCAGCCTCGTCGTCAGCGGGCTCGTCCTCGACACGGGCGCTCTGCTTGGCAGCCTTCTCGCCCTTCTCGGTAGCAGCATCAGCGTCAACGCGCTCAGCCTTGCGCTCCTCGATACCCTCAGCGATGGCCTCGCAGCAAGCGTCGAGGATCACCTCGATGCTCTTGCTGGCATCGTCGTTGGCGGGAATCACGAAGTCTACGTTGGAAGGATCGGAGTTGGTGTCGACGATAGCGAACACGGGGATGCCCAGACGGTTAGCCTCACGAACGGCGATCTGCTCCTTCAGGACGTCGACCACGAAGAGGGCGGCGGGAAGGCGAGTCAGGTCGGCCACGGAACCGAGGTTCTTCTCGAGCTTAGCACGCTGACGGCTGATCTGCAGAGCCTCGCGCTTGCTGAGGTTAGCGTAGGTACCATCGGCGGTGAGCTTGTCGATGTTGGCCATCTTCTTCACAGCCTTGCGGATGGTAGCGAAGTTGGTGAGCATGCCACCGGGCCAACGCTCGATGACGTAAGGCATATTGATGGACGTAGCCTTCTCGGCGACGACCGGCTTGGCCTGTTTCTTTGTAGCAACAAACAGAATCTTGCGGCCGCTCTTGGCAATGTTCTTGAGAGCCTCAGCAGCCTCGTCGACCTTGACAACGGTCTTGTGGAGGTCGATGATATGAATGCCATTCTTCTCCATGAAGATATAAGGAGCCATGGCGGGATTCCACTTACGCTTGAGGTGGCCGAAGTGTGCGCCAGCCTCGAGGAGTGCATCAAAATTAGTTCTTGACATAATTGTTTTTTTAATTGGCGAGTTGACAAGTAGACAAGTTGACGCGTTGTTAGTTGACGAGTAGACAAGTTGTTAGTTGCAAGTTCTTCTCATCGAAGCGAACAGGGCTCGACTGGACGAGTTGTCAGTCCTCTTGTACATTGTTCAACTCAAGTTGGTTTACTTTCTTTTTTGTTGTTTCTCAACCAACCTTCCGGTAGTCCACAGGGAATCCGCAAGGTTTAGATACTAAACACTGTCATATTTACGATTTGATGATTTACGATTTACGATTTTGCCATCTTGTCCCATGGATGCCGAAATCCACAAGAAGTGAGAGATAAAAAGTAAACAGTAAATTCGTAAATAGTAAATCGAATCAGCGTTTGCTGAACTGGAAGCGACGACGAGCCTTGGGCTGACCGGGCTTTTTACGCTCAACCTCACGGGGATCGCGTGTCATGAAGCCT
>CADCOX010000106.1 GCA_902803195.1 uncultured Bacteroidales bacterium | reverse complement strand
TGGGTGATGTAAATGGACTCACATAGATGCGCGAGAGCCGATTTGCGGGTGCAAAGGTACGGCAAAAATCAATACGCGCCAAACTTTTCGAGAAAAAATATTCTATATTATGTATTTTTCGTGCTTACGGAGCGTTCATTACGGCAATATTCTCTATTTTTGTAGCTCTTAAAGCCATCCGCATGATAATTTCCCATGGAATAATCCTTCATTCCTTGCGCTATGGCGATGCGCAGATTATCGTGACCATCTTCACTGAGGAAGCTGGTACGGTTCCTTTCATCGTGCGACAGCCTCGGAATGGTCGGCGCTGCGTGAGAGCCAGCGCATGGCAACCATTATCGTTGGTGGAGGTGGTCTGGGAGCCACGACCGAATGCGCGTCTGCAGAGGCCTAAAGAGCTGACGCTTTGGCAGCCGTGGCGTTCGTTGGCGTTCGAACCGGCGAAGACGGCCATGTGCTTGTTCATGGGCGAATTCCTCAGCTACGCCTTGCGAGTAGAGCAGGAGAATAAGGCGCTTTTCGATTTTATGCGGAACGGTTTGACCTGGTTCGATGAGAGTGAAGTCCACTACGCTAATTTCCACATCGTTTTTCTCCTGCATCTGACGCGTTTCCTGGGTTTCTTTCCGAATGTCGATGAGTGGCACGAGGGTTACTTTTTTGATTTGCAAGCAGCATCGTTCACGAACATTCAACCTCTACACAGACATTACTTAAATCCTGAGGAATCGGCTTTGGTGCCGAAATTCCTCAGGATGAATATTCGTTCTATGCAGGCTGTGGGCCTCAATGGTGCTTTGCGCCGTCGTGCCTTGGAGATTGTGACAGAGTTTTATCGGTTGCACGTTCCTGAGTTCCCCGAACTGAAGAGTTTGGATGTGCTGGCCGAAGTTTTTCGTTAGAAAGTGATGGTGAAGGCAGGCGTATCGCTCTCGCCTGTCTCGATGCCCGTGTCTTCAGGAGCTTCGTCGGCTTCCGCCTTATCTTGTATGCGCTTGAGTTCGTCCTTCTTGCGGTCAACGGTAGGCGTTGATTCGACCATTGATATGACGTCGTCGTTGTCGACATCGCGGTCGGAGAAGATGAAGATCTGTCGGCGAGGCTTAATCGGTTTGTTGTCATCGCCTCCATAGTAGTTGACGCGTCGGTCGCGCCGCTCTTCCTGTTCCTCTTCCATGCGGATGCGCTCGTCCTCTTCTTCGCGAGTGAACTTGTTGCTGAGCTGTTCGTTCATCATTGGCACGTTCTGCAGGCCGAAACCCGAGGCAAGCAACGTGATCTTGACCTTTGTCCCGAGAGAGTCGTCGGTGCCTAAGCCCCATTTCACCTCAACTGTATCCTGATCGAACTTGCTCATGAACTCGTCGACCTCGCTCATCTCCTCCATCGTGAGTTGTTCGTTCTCGTTGTTGCGGCTGAAGGTGATGTAGAAGAGGACTTTCTTGGAGTTGAAGATATCATTGTTGTTCAGGAGTGGGCTGTGGAGAGCTTCCTGGAAAGCTTTGGTAACGCGGTTCTCGCCTTCGCCGAAACCTGTAGACATGATGGCGACGCCACCATCCTTGAGCACGGTCTTGACATCTTGGAAATCGAGGTTCATGATACCTCGCATAGTGATGATCTCAGCGATACTCTTGGCGGCGATGCTCAGTGTGTCGTCGGCCTTGGCAAAGCCGTTGAGGACAGTGAGTTCGGGATAGATCTCACGCAGGCGTTCATTATTAATGACAAGAAGGGCGTCGACGTGCTTGGACATCTCCTCTACGCCATCGAGGGCTTGATCGATTTTCTTGTGCCCCTCGAAACGGAAGGGGATAGTGACGATGCCGACGGTGAGGATGTCAGCCTCGCGGGCACACTGGGCTACGATAGGCGCTGCGCCTGTTCCTGTTCCGCCGCCCATACCAGCGGTGATGAAGGCCATGCGCGTACCATCGTCGAAGAGCTGTTTGATCTGTTCGACCGAGTCGAGGGCAGCCTTGCGTCCTACCTCGGGGCGGTTGCCGGCACCGAGACCTTCTCCCATCTGCAACTTATTGGGAACGGGCGAATCGGCGAGAGCTTTGCTGTCGGTATTGCAGAGCACGTAGGTAACATCGTGAATACCCTCATTGAACATGTGGGTGACGGCATTACCACCACCACCACCAACGCCAACGACTTTGATGATACTGGGATTGTTGACGGGCATGTGAAACTGAATGCCCCCTACTTCGTTGTTATAATCTTCAGGCATAGTAATTGTCTATTTGTCGGGTTGTGATGAATGGTCATTTGTCGTCTACGAGTCCTTCGGCAGCTTCCTTAACACCGCGCCAGAAACGGCCCCAAGCGCTGGGCTTCTTCGGCTCCTTCGGGGGCTCTGGATCAGCGGGTTCTGGGGTGTCTAGGGTGTCGGTCTCACCCGAACGAGGCGTGCGAACGGTTCCATCGCCACCTGCAGGTGTATTGCCGACGAAGGTGGGATCTTCCTTCTGTTTGCCTTCGAACAAGTCTGGCTCAACAGGCTTCTCGTCGGTGCATTCGTCGTCGCCACGACGTAGCATAGCCATCAACGTAGCGAGCGTGTTAGCTTGCGGGTCGAGCTTGAGGTTAGTCGTATAGTCGACCGAGGTCGGCATAATGCGTGTCTTGACTTTGTCGAAGTGGTGATAGGCTTCGAATGCTTTCTCGAGATGACGGATATTCGAAGCGCCACCCGTGAAGATGATGCCAGAGAGGAGACGGTCGGCATAAACTTTCACCTGCTCCCATACATTGTCGAGGATCTCTTGCTGGCGTGCCTCAATGATGGCCAGTAAACGGCGTTCGTCGATGTGGCGGTCGTTGCTGATATTGATGGTTCGAGGTTCCTGTTGGTCGGTCTCCTCGGTGTAAGCCGAACCGTAAGTGCGCTTCAGGTTCTCGGCTTCTTCGTGTTCGATATGGAAGATGGAAGCTATGTCGTTGGTGATGTTGTTACCGCCGAGGGGCAGCACAACCAAGTGCCGCAGTATGTTCTTCTCGTAGATTGCCACTGTCGTCGTGTCAGCGCCGAAGTCGACAAGTGCGCAGCCCGAACGCTTCTCGGGGTCGGTGAGGAGATAGCCTGAGAGCAGCAGAGGTGAGATGAAAACGCCTGCCATCTCGAGGTTGGCGCCTTGGAGGCAACGCTTGATGTTCTCTTGCAAGGTCTTGCGAGCAATGATGTTCTTGTAGAAACCTTCGATGCGATCTGCCATGATGCCAACGGGCTCATTGGTGAGATGGGCTCCTACGCGGAACTCCTGTGGCACGGTGTCGAGAATCTCGCAGCCAGGATAGACTTGGTTGAGGTTTTCGTCCTTCAGTCCTTCGATGATTTCCTCGCTGATGGCCACTTTCACGTCCAACTGGCGGCGCACGGTGTTAGGCACGGTGCGCAATGATTGTCCTGAGATGCCCACATACACTTGATTGACAAACACCTTCTGCCGTTCCTCTATGCGCTTGATGACAGCGGCGATGGCCTGAATGGTCTTGTCGATATTGTAGACAACTCCCTTGTGGATACTGTCGGGGGCCGTCTCCCGTTCGTAGCCCACCACTTGGAGGGTACCGTCGGGTCGTTTCTGCCCAATGATAGCACGGATGGCAGAAGAGCCAAGCTCGATGGCAACAATATTCTTCTCAACGCCCATAATGATTCCTTTATATTTTGATTATTACTTATTTTCGAGTGTTTTATCCTTTCAGTTTCGACGCGTGCAGATGACTTGGTCATCGTACTTCAGACTGATGGTTTTGTATTTGTTCCAGCCGACTTTGTCGAGGCCTTCGGTGTAGAACGTCTTCATGCGGCTGAGTTTGTCTTCGAGTCGGGATGTGTCGCCCAGGATGATGGAGTGGTTTCCCACGCTTGGGGTGAGCTCGATATCACCTGCTTCGGTGATATAAACCTCTTGTACGCGGCCGTTCCAGAAAGAGTCGCGGCTGAGGGT
>CADCOX010000105.1 GCA_902803195.1 uncultured Bacteroidales bacterium | reverse complement strand
GTGCGCTGGATATAGTCGACGTAATCTGCATAATCATCGAGCCACTCGCGCATGGCTTCGGGGATGTTCTGATAGTCGAACTCGCCCGAGTCGGTATAGCCAAGGAACGTATCGAACTTGTCGTCGCCAGCCACGATCACGTAGCCTTCGTTCACACCACGATTGAATACATAATACAACTCTGTTGCCTCAGCCTTCCGGGTCTTGACTCCGACACGGCCGGGAGCGAGTTTCTTTTGGTTTGTGACAGGAGCCAAACGGCGACTGCCGCTCTTGTTCTGCAGCCAAAGTTCGGCTTTTTTCTGAGCTTCACTGCGAGTGATGGGGTCTGCGCTGACCGTGAGGGCAGCCAAGAGGCAAAGCGCCATCAGGGTGATTCGTTTCTGCATATAGACGATGGATTTAGTTAGTTCTGCGGGGCAAAAGTACAAAAAATAGCTGAATCAAGCCCTAAGAAAAGCCAACTTTTTGCACTTTCATGCCCTTCTTAACATTCAAAAGCAATCCGAGCATTACCCTATTGCCTTTTTCCCCATGAAATGCAAACGGCAAAAGGGTATTTATGCAGGGACATAACAAAAGGTAAAAGATGTAAAAAAACGCGTCTTTCAGTACTTCGGTTCAGCGTTTATGTTTACCTTTGCACCATGATTCAATACTCAGCACACGAAGATCGCATCAACGCTTGGAGTCATGCCTTTGGCATCGGGCTCGGTGTTATCGTGGGTATTGTCTTCATCATCTGGTGTGTCCGTGCCGACGATGGTTGGGCCACGACTGCTGTCAGTCTCTATCTTGTCGGTATGCTCGCAAGCTACATCACCTCCACCGTCTACCACGCCCTGCCTGCCCACTGGCCTGCGCGTCAGACGTGGCGCCGTTTTGATCATGCTGCCATCTATTGGCATATTGCCGGTTCCTATTCGCCAGTCACCCTCATCGCGATGCGCGATGCTGGACCTTGGGGATGGGGGCTGTTCTGCTTCGTCTGGCTTGCCGCTATCGCAGGAACGGTCGTCAGCCTGCTCCGTCTGAGCGACCACAGTCACATCGAGACGGCCTGCTTCGTTCTCATGGGACTTTCCGTGCTCGCTGCCTTCGGACCACTCATGCGGTGCGTCGAGCCTATTGCCATCGGCTGGCTCATTGCCGAAGGCGTTTGCTACGTCACGGGAGCTGTCATCTATGCCTTCTCACCCGGACGGCCCTACGCCCATTCTATCTTCCACTTCTTCGTCCTGGGCGGTTCGGTGTGCCATATCCTCTGCGTTTGGCACGTGTTGATGCAGTACCTTTGACTTATCTCTCAACCCCGAAAACGATTCATTTTGAAATTTTTTCGCCCTTTTTTGATGGTGGAATAAATATTATTTGTATTTTTGCGCAGGCTTAAGCGGTTTTCGACTGTTTAGACGCCTAAAGAGATGGCTATTTCAACCTTATTCACTAACCCTTATAAACGAATAACTATGGCTTACAAAATTATCGACATTGAAGGCGTAGGCGAAGTCTATGCTGAGAAACTCATCGCAGCTGGCATCATCAAGGTCAGCGACCTGCTCGAGAAGTGCGCTACCCCCAAAGGCCGTGCCGCCCTCGCCGAAGAAACAGGTATTAGCGACAAGCTCATCCTGCGCTGGGCTAACCACGCAGATCTTTTTCGTGTCAAAGGCGTAGGTCCTCAGTTCTCTGAACTGCTCGAAGCCGCTGGCGTTGACACCGTCAAGGAATTCCGTCACCGCGTGCCCGAAAACCTCCAGCCCAAACTCGAGGAGACAAACGCCGAGAAGCACCTCGTACGCCGCGTACCCTCACTGAAGGAGGTCACCAAGATGATTGAGGAAGCTAAGCAACTCGAGCCCGTCATCACCTACTAAAGCCGAACTAATTCAGCTACTACTGTTTGCTACATGCCCTTCTGCTATTGGGACGAGCAAACTTAAGCGATAGGACGTTTACCTAACTACATTCCTATCTTTTGTTCTACATGTATATACCTTCAGCCCTTAGGGTATATTCCTTCACGTCGTAAGGACTATTCCCTCAGGGCTGAAGGTATATACGTATAGGCGGATGCGTCCGTATGCCTTATCGCCCTCGAATAGACGTTGTCCCGACAAGAAAGAAAAGGGACCGCGCCATACGAGGGAAAAGGAGGCTTGTCCAAAGAGGCAGTACGATAGCGCTTCGCTATTATGTCGCGGAGTTGTTTGCCATCTATTGTGGCGACCTCCCTAAATAATCACCTTCTTCTTCTTATAATTCTCACGAAACTCCTTGGGCGAGCAGCCTTTGCGTTGCTTGAACAAACGGTTAAAGTTCGACAACGTGTTGAATCCACAATCATAGCAAATCTCAGAAATGGGTTGCACCGAGTCCACCAACTGACGAGCGGCGGCACCAATGCGTTGTTCAATGATGTAATCCGAGAGTCTATGCCCCGTTCGTTGCCTGAAGAAACGAGAGAAGGCCACTGGTGTCATCCCTACAAGGTCGGCCAAGGTCTCCAACCGGACATCCTCGTGGAAATGAGCCGCAATGTAGCGTTGCACCCGTTCCACGCGACGGCTCTCATTGCGCGTCTCGACACGAGCGAAAGCCGAGGACGAAAGAGGACGCGCATCATCGCACAACGAGAGTTCATACAACAATCCCATGAAAGCCAAGAACGCGGGAAAGCCCTTCTCACGTGTGGCCAAGGCATCCAATTGGCTGTACACACGCATGATAGCCGGAAGGGGGAAGGCCAAGCCACAACGAGCGCGCTCCAACATTCGACGGATGGAGGCAAACTGGTTCTTGGCCAGCAGACTCGCAGGCAGGACATCCTCGGTGAACTGAATGGTGATCTCGCGTACATCCGTACTCTCGCAGTCGCCCTGCTCCCAGACGTGCTCGAGGTCGGGGCTAGTGATGAGGACAAGGTCGTAGTCGCCGACAATCTCTGAGGAATCGCCCACCGTCCGCCGCACGCCTGCCGCATGAGCAGTGAAATTGAGTTCATACTCATGATGGCAATGAATGGGAAAGTCGAAGGCCGACTTATGACGGTCGGCTACATAGAAGCAGTCGCT
>CADCOX010000104.1 GCA_902803195.1 uncultured Bacteroidales bacterium | reverse complement strand
TCGCCATTGACATCGTCCCACGTCTGGGGAGCCACCATGAAATGGTACATGGCCGTGTAGAAGATGCGGCGGTCGCGGTCGTTCTGGAAGGTGGCGTTGATGCGACCGAGCTCGCGATTCCAAGCTGCATCAGCAGCAGCGCGAACGGCTTCGAAGTCCCAAACCGGAGTACTCTTATCCATAGCCTCGGCATTGAGGTTGGCCAAAGCATTAGCCTCCGACACCGGGCTAAGTGCTATACGCACGAGCAGAGGTTCGTTGGAACTGGTGACTTGTAGGTGATAGATGGGCGATGGGCCTCCGGTGAGTTCGCTCTTCATCGTGGATTGCTCATAGAGGCGAGCCTTATGGTTGAGGCGCATCACGAAGTAGCAGTGCTGCATGTTGGCCCATCCGTGACTGATGCGATAGCCTGCGAAGGTGTAGGGGTCAATCTGCGTCAAGCGTCCCCAATACACACGGTCGCCCACACCATTTTCGAGGTCGACATATAAGTGGCGCTGTGCCCCTTCTGGATAAGTGATGCGATAGAGGGCAGTGCGTTGTGTGGCCGTAACCTCAGTGCGAATTCCGCTCTCAGGCAAAAGTACGCTGTAGTAACCAGGTCTCACTTGCTCGTTGTCGTGGCTGTAAGGAGTGGCAAGTCCTTCGCGCGAAAGCTGCAAGTCCTTGACTCCTGGCATGATTGCCACGTCGCCGAGATCGGAGCAGCCTGTGCCACTCAAGTGAGTCTGAGCGAAGCCTATGATCTTGGTGCCGCTCTCGTGGTAGCCAGAGCACCAATCCCAACCTTCTTCAATCTGTGTAGGGCCAGCATTAACCATTCCAAAAGGCACGTTGGCACCCAGGAAGACATGGCCGTGGTCGCCCGTACCGATGCGCGGATCGACATACTGAGTAAGGTTCTGCGCTGCTACTGCCATTGGCAGAAGGGCAATAAGTAACAGTTTGATTTTCATATTCAATAGATGTTTGTTATGTTAGCGTTCTTGTAGTAATGACTCAGGATTTGCTCGTAGGTGTAACCTTGCTCGCCCATCACCGCAGCGCCTATCTGGCACATTCCTACGCCGTGCCCCCAACCCTTGCCATGAAGGATGAAGCGGGCTGGCACGCCATTGGCATCAATGTCTGCACGTTCAACGCTGAAGGCAGCACTCTTGAGGTGTGTAGGCGATAGCGCTCGTCTGATTTCCAATTCTTTGCCGATGGTGAAGGTGCGTTCACTGCCTACAATCTTCAATTTGATGATGCGGTAGCCAGGGCCACGTTCTATGGGGATGAGGTCTACAATGTCGCCAAAGTCCATCTTCAAGTGCTGGCTGATGAGTTCACGAGCCTCCTCTTGAGAGAGGGTCACCGTCCAGCGATAGAAGTCCTTCGTCTCGCAGTCGTAGTCGTTTAACACCTGATGGAGGATGTGATCATCGCTAGTGTTGCAGAAGGGGTCCTCGATGCTCTCGAGATACGGACGATGTTCGTTCTCCCAGCAAGTCTCGAACGTCTCGGTGCGCCCACCACAGCACTTCGAGAAACGAGCGTCGCAGACGTGCCCTTCAGACGTGAGCACTTGCCCGCGTGTGGCCTCGACAGCGGCGTGGACCTCTGGCCGCAAGGCTCGTGTGATGCCTTGATAGCGCTGGCAGTGGTCGTCGGCGCAGACATCAAAGATGGTGTGGTCCTCGCGGTCATGCCAACGGATGAGTTCACTATCGGTCTTGGCGAAAGCGAAGAATCCTTGCCCGTTCTGGCTGAGGCGCTGACGCTTCTCCATCTGGGCATAGAGCCAGCTGCGACTGATGACTGCCGATGCCTTCAGGAACTCCATGGAGCAGGTGGCATTCATCTCCGAACTAATGACGCTCTCAAGGTACTGCTCAACATCTATGTCGTTGATGCACACGATGTTGTCCTCGTCGACAACCAACCGCAATGTACCACGGAAAGTCTGCCGTTCGCGACGTTCCCAATGGAAATCCTTACCGATAACGACGTCCTCCATGGTGAAGTTAGATGCCTCTGTGGTTGGCTTGAATTTCAGTTGGCGGTAGACCTGCCCATTCCAGAGGAGGCCTCCATCGCTGTATGCCACTTCCTGTTCTCCTTCAAGCGTGGTCCCCTTAGCGCTGTAAATGCCATTGAGGGTGAAGCGTACACGTTGAGCCGAAAGGAGGCCAACGGAGAGGATTGATCCAGTCCCAACCTTTCCAGTCAAGGAAGGAGTTACTGAAGTTGAAGCATCGGAATCGCTACCCTTCGTGGATTCGGTTCCATCACCATCAGGACGGGAAGGTGGAGAGTCTGTTACCTCATTGATGATTGGTCGTAACTCCTCCTCAGTCATGGTCACTTCCCTAAGTATTTCCACAGCCCACTCAGGCGTAATCTTTTGGAAATCCTCTTCGCGAGGCGTGATGATGAGACCGCCCATATCGAGTGCGCCTGGAGAGACCATGAGGGAAGAACTATAGCAATCTGGCCTATGCTTCTTCCTCGGAAATACCAAAGTCACAATCTCGTCCGAACGGCTCTCGTCGCCCGCTTGGCGCCAGCAAATGACGTTCAAGCGTGGCTCGTTCTCGCCCTCAGGGATGGGCAGGGCACGATAGAGTCGTTGGCAGAGCAGGCTATCGGTCTCTTCGGGCAGCGAACGGATGACGAAGACCGGGCAGACATAGTTCTTCAGCAAGAACAATCCACAACGTTGGCTGACGTTGCCAGCGTCCATCATCTCTTGGGTCTCGCTTCCTGTCAGTGGATAGAGTTTCTCGAGTTGGTTCTCGAAGAGTTCCCAGTCGCGTTCGATGGGCACGATACCTCGTGAGCCTGCCTGAAGATGCATGTGGTCGGGACAGGAAGCACCACATAGCGGACCATTGTAGAAGACGATGTGATTGGGCATGGTCCATGCGAGATGACGCATCGTGCCGAAGTGTTCCCAGATATTCTGTGGCTTGTGACGGCGCGTAGGAATAGTGAAATGGCGGGGTAGGATGGGGAAGGGATTCACCAGCACCTGGTAGTGGTGCTCGATCATCAGGGCATGCTGCTCGCTCGGACGATTCTCGTCGCAGAGGAAGCAGGGACGGGCTTCGATGCTGGCTTTGTCAATCTTGGCACCCGTCGACACCATTCGTGCAGGGTTGTACTGCGCAACAAGCGTGATGTCGGAGGTGGCAGCATCGGCGGTCGATGTTCCATCGCCTGAATCTGTTGGTGGGCTCAGTGTAAGTGCGCGTTGCTGCACTTGTGCGCGGAGGTCGTCATAGCGCTGGCGTGCCGTCGGCCACTCGCTGAGTTCTTGTTCGAAGAAGGTCTCCACCTCCTCCTCTGTCACCTCGCGTCGCCACTTACGATTCAGTGCCTGGCGAGCCAGTATCTCCGTCGTGCGCAGCTGGTCTTTGTAGAGATTATTTTTATTGACTTTTTCCGTGGAAAGGGCCGCATCGCTGTTGCCTTCCCATCGGCGGCAGAGGTAGAGTTCGTCGAAGATGCGTCCGATGCGATAGCGTCGTCCTATCATCAGCCCTAAGGCATAGTCTTCGCCATAGCTGGTGTTGGGTATCTGAATCTTGCGAAGGACAGGCGTGTAGAAGGCACGCGGTGCTCCGAGGCCGTTGATGCGTAGAGCGTTGTTGCGCCCATTCTGTGGTGTCCACTCGCGATGGTCGATAAGTCCAGGAGGTAAGGTTTCCAGTTGGAAATTCGTCATGCGATAGGACCCGATGACCATGGCAGCTCGCTGTTCGCGGAAGGCATCGACAATGCGCTGCAGGGTGTCTGTTCCGCTATAGAGGTCATCGCTATCCAACTGAACGACAAAACGTCCGCACATAGGATGGTGGACAGCCAGATTCCAGCAACCGCCAATTCCCAAATCGTCACGGGAGGGGATTAAATGGATTAAAGGACAATGGATAGTGGACATTGAGGAAGCTGCAGTAGAGATTGGTCCACTGTCCATTTCCCATTTTCCATTGTCCATTGTCCATTGTCCATTCTCCATTTTCCATTGTCCATCGTCCATTGTCCATTCCCCATTTTCCATTATGCTGTCTATGACAGCCGACGTCCCGTCATCGCTATGATTGTCTACCACAATCAAGTTGAACGGAAATGTCGTCTCTTGTTTCAACACACTACGAATGGCATCCTCAATCGTGCGGACTCGGTTGCGCACAGGAATCACTACGGTAGCTTCGACGGGGAAGTCCTCCGTGTCGAACTTAATCTCGTCGAACTCGTCGGGAGCCAATAATGCACCAATAGCCTTGAGATGTCTCGTGCACGCGCGTTCCATTTCTATCTGTCGAGCTCGGTTGCGGGGGTCCACATAGTCAAACTGCTTCTCACCCGAGAGGCGCATGTCCGTTTCGACCTCCGTGTAGAGGGGTTCGGAGACATGTACGGGCAGCATCCGACGAGAAAGGAACAGTCGCAAGTCGTAAAGCCCAGCATACTGGTACTCACGTTGGCGCTCTTGGTCGAAGTAGGCTTGTACGTCGGCTGTACGTAGCAGCAACAGCGACCCAAAGTCGAAATCGTCGCGTACTGAACCCAATTGGTAGTCGATGAGCGGGCGAGCTTGTATCTCACCCGTAGGCAGTTGCTGGCGATGATCGGCATAGACCATCGAAGCCTCAGTGTCCTCGGCTATTGTTATTAGACGAGTCAGCGCATGATAACCCAACGAGAGTTCGAATCGTTTGGTGTAGAGGAGTATGTATGAGGTATCAGTTTGTTCTCCCATCTGTCGGAGCACCTTCGTCTGGAAGGGATTCTCGATGAGATGGATGCTGGCCACGTTGGCGTCATTGCGCAGCATGGCTATGGTAGATTGCCCTTCCAACTCGTTGGTAAAAGGCAAGAAACAGGTGATTTTAGGCATCCGATGAAGATTTTTGCAAAAATTTTGCCACAAAGATACACAAATTTCATCTTTTCATACTATCTTTGCACCAAAATCATCAAAAAAATTCAACTAATACGGTTTATCATGAAGAAACTAATCACTTTCGTCGCTGCTGTTTGCCTCGCATTGACAGCTGGCGCACAATCTCTCTCCGTGACTCCCGATGATTGGCATTGGGATAAAGGTACTATCGTCGTTAATACGCCCCAGCGTCCAGCAGGTCAGTCGGATGTGCTCGGAATGAAAGCTCCCAAGCTCGAAACCGTGCGTGTTGCCTTTGTGGGGTTGGGTATGCGTGGACCAGGTGCCGTAGCCCGTTGGACCTACATTCCTGGCGTACAGATTGTAGCCCTCTGCGACTATGTCGAAGCTCGTGCTGAAGCTTGTCAGAAGTACCTCCGCGATGCGGGCTTGCCCCCTGCTGCCATCTATAGTGGCGAGAAGGGTTACGAGGAAGTCTGCAAACGTCCCGATGTAGACATCGTCTACGTTGCCACCGACTGGGATCACCACTTCCCCGTTGCCAAGTGCGCTCTCGAGAATGGCAAGCACACCGCCATCGAGGTGCCATCGGCCATGAATCTGGCTCAGTGCTGGGAACTCATTGAACTGAGTGAGCGCACTCGCAAGCACTGCATGATTCTCGAGAACTGCTGCTACGACTGGTATGAACTTAATGCCCTCAATATGGCTCAGCATGGTGTCTTTGGCGAGATACTTCGTGCTGAAGGTGCTTACATCCACAACCTCGATCCTTTCTGGGACGCGTACTGGAAGAACCCCGATGGTTCCGATCCCACCAAACTTGGATGGCGCATGAAGTATAATATGGAGAATCGTGGCGATGTCTATGCTACTCACGGACTTGGCCCTGTGGCTCTGGCGCTGAACATCCATCGTGGCGACCGCTTCACAACGCTCGTGGCTATGGACACCAAGGCCGTTCATGGTCCCGACTATGTCGAGGAGAAGACTGGACGTCGACCCTCCAACTTCCGCAATGGCGATCAGACAACGACCCTCATGCGTACTGCTGAAGGCAAGGTCGTCGAGATTCAGCACAACGTCATGAACCCCCAGCCCTACAACCGCCTCTATAAGCTTACAGGCACCAAGGGTTATGCTACCAAGTACCCTGAACAGCATTTTGCCCTCGATCCCGGACAGCTCACTGCCAGTGGTGTTACCCCCAAGGTTGATGACCTCTCCAGCCACGGATTCCTCCCCAAGGCAGAGCACGATGCCCTCGTTGCCAAATACACGCATCCCATTATCAAGAAGTATGGCGAGATGGCACAGAAAGTGGGTGGTCATGGCGGCATGGACTTCTTCATGGACGCTCGTCTCGTTTATTGTCTCCAGAATGGCCTTCCCCTCGACATGGATGTCTACGATCTTGCTGAGTGGTGCTGTCTTGCCGAACTGGGAACCCTCTCAATGGACAACAACTGCGCAAGTGTAGCCTTCCCCGACTTCACGCGTGGAGCTTGGAATAAAGTTCAGGGCTATCAGTTTGCATGGGCTCAGCCCGAGGCCGAAGCTGCTGCTGAGGCTGCTGCACTCAAGAGCACTCAAGCACAGAAAGAGTTGTGCGCCAAGAAGAAACTCTGGGAGAAGTACGACAAGGAGAAAATCAAGAAGACCAAGAAGATTTATCCCAAGAAGCGTTGAGGCTCTTGCTTAGACGGATAGGGCAACATGCTTGCTTCTTATCGCGTCATTCTGGCATTTGTAGTCGCGGTTGAGCGTCTGTTTCATCTCCGTCCTTACCGCTTTGGCACGTTTCTTGCTATCCTCATCGTAGGGCGCGGCTCTGTCGCGCCTTACTCACATTAATAAATGAAACGACAATGAAAGATTACATCGAAGTACACGACAATTACGACCGCGGCAGTTATGTCCGCACTACCGCCGACTCCCGCGTATCGTTCTTCACAGGCGTTATGACGCGTGTCTACGCTTGGATGACTGCTGCCCTGCTCATCACAGCAGGTGTGGCCATTTACACAGCTCATAGCCCTGCTCTGCTCAACCTCATCTTTGGAAATGGAGTTACTCTACTTCTCCTCTGTGTGGTGGAATTGGCGCTTGTCATTGGTGTCACATGGGGCATCAATCGCCTCTCGCCCACAATGGCAACGACTCTCTTTCTCGTCTATTCGGCCATCAATGGGTTGACGCTCGCCAGCATTTTCTTTGCTTACTCCTTGGGCACTATTTATCAGGCGTTTGCTGCTTCGGCTCTCACCTTTGGCGCGATGAGCCTTTTTGGCTATACAACCAAGCGTGACCTCTCAGGGCTCGGAGGTATCCTTTTCATGGCACTCATCGGGCTTATCATCGCTAGCGTCATCAACATCTTCTGGGCTAATTCCACGATGGACGCCATCATCACCTACATCGGTGTCTTCATCTTCGTTGGACTCACCGCCTATGACACACAGAAGATCAAAGCCATGAGCGCTGCTGCCGAGCAGTATGGCGATGCTGCAGCACCAGGGCGTGTGGCCGTGATGGGAGCACTCTCTCTCTACCTTGATTTCATCAACCTCTTCCTGTATATCCTCCGTCTTTTCGGACGCGGTAGAGACTAATTTGCTGACATTTTGGCATAAAAAAGATTAAATGCTTGGCCGTTCGCTCGGCTTTATGTAATTTTGCAGCGCAGTAGCAGCCTTTTGGCCGTCTGCTGCGCTGAACTTTTAATTAATGTACGCGCGCGTAGGTGAAATGATACAAGACATCGCAGAGAACTCCTTCCATAAGATGCCTCTCTTAGGCATGACGCCTGAGGAGATGAAAAACGTGGCTGACGAGGCGGGCCTTCCCGCTTTCGCCGCCAAGCAGTTGTTGCAGTGGGTCTATCAGAAGGGAGCCGCGACTTTCGACGAGATGACCAACCTCAGTAAAGCCGCTCGTGAACGACTCTCCGAGCGCTACGAGGTGGGACTTTGTGCACCATTGGCCGAGCAGCACAGCAAGGATGGAACCTCTAAATATCTTTTCCCGACGCGTGATGGCGGACGTGTGGAAACGGTTTTCATCCCCGATGATGATCGTGGCACCGTCTGCGTCAGTTGTCAAGTCGGTTGCAAGATGGCTTGTCGTTTCTGCATGACAGGTCAACAAGGATTTCAAGGACAGCTCGCCGTTGTCGATATCCTCAATCAAATCTACTCTTTACCTGAGCGCGACCGTCTGACCAACATCGTCTTCATGGGACAAGGTGAACCCATGGACAACCTCGATGCCGTTCTTGCTGCAACGCGTCATCTGATGGCAGATTATGGATGGGCGTGGAGCCCGCGCCGTATCACCGTCTCCACTGTGGGCTTGCGCAAAGGGTTGAAGCGCTTTCTCGACGAGAGTCCTTGTCATCTGGCCATTAGCCTGCACAATCCCTTCCCCGAAGAGCGTGCGTCAATAATTCCAGCCGAGCGCAGCCATCCGCTTGCGGAGATGCTTGACCTCCTGCGTGAATACGATTGGACGGGGCAGAGACGTCTCTCTTTCGAATATATCATTTTTGGTGGGCAGAATGATTCCAATCGCTATGCCCGTGAGTTGGTGCGCTTGCTCACAGGCATAGAGTGCCGTGTCAACCTCATTCGTTGGCATAAGATTCCTGACTCGTCATTCAATGAGGCAGAACCAGTTCGCATGGCTGCTTTCCGTGACTATCTCACCCATCGTGGCATCCGTTGTACCATTCGTGCCTCTCGTGGGCAGGACATCGATGCGGCTTGTGGGTTGCTCAATACAAAACGAATCTAACATTTACTTTTATGCGTAGCAAGTATCCAATATTCATGATATTAGCTGTCATCTTGTCGATGGCTGTGTCTTCATGCAAGAAGGAATTCATCATTCCACGTGCTAGTGGGCGTCCCTACGAGGTGATGGTTGTGATGAACGATAAGGATTGGCAGGCAACCCAAGGGCGTGCCCTCTTTGCCGTACTCGACACCGACATCCCAGGATTGCCTCAACCCGAGCGCTCGTTCCATATCTCGCAGGTCGACCCCAAGCACTTCGATCATGTGCTTAACATCTTCCGCAACATCATCCTCGTGGATATCAACAAGCAGATCTACTCCAAGACCTCGATGAAATTCACGCGTGACAAGTATGCCATCGATCAGATTGTGCTGACCATTCAAAGCCCGACGCCCAATGAGTTTGCCGATTTCTGCTTTGACCACGGGCAAGACATCATCGACTTCTTGACGAAGATGGAGATGAACCGTCTGGTCAAGGAACTGAAGGACAAATACTCGAAGAAGACAGCCGAATTGGCGCGTGAGCTCTTTGACTGCGAATTCCATGCACCTGATGAGATCAAGAGCTACAAGAAGGGCAAGGACTTCTTCTGGACCTCCAGCAACGGAGCCTCGGGCATGGTCAATATCTGCATGTACAGCTATCCCTATGAGGGGCCTCAGACCTTTAACAAACAGTACGTTCTGGCTAAGCGCGACAGCGTTATGGCTGTGAACATCCCTGGCACACTGCCTACGATGCACATGGCCACGGACACCCTTTGCACCAGCGTCAAACCCATCGTCGTTCACAACCAGTATGCCCTCGAGGCACGTGGGCTCTGGTATATGGAGAACGATGGTATGGGCGGTCCTTTTGTCAGCCATTCGCGTGTCGACACGACTCGCAACCTGGTCATTGTGGTTGAGGGCTTTGTCTTTGCACCCGAGAAGATGAAGCGTGGTCTGATGCGCCGTCTTGAAGGGTCACTCTACACCCTCAATCTGCCCGACGAGCAGACATCGCCCATCGTCACCACGATGGAAGAAGTAGCAGTTACTGCCGAAGACCGTAGGGCTGCAAGACAGAAAAAGTAATTATCTTCCAAATTGGGAAGTGAAACAACTCAAGTAATAAAAAGCGTAATAACTCAAACAAGACGACTCTCCGTCAATGTTCAGTTTGATGCTGTCGCAGCATCTCTAAACACCTAACAATATGAGCAAAATCAAAGTAGGCATCACTCATGGCGACCCCAATGGTATTGGCTATGAGGTTATACTGAAGACATTCGCAGATCCAGCCATGATGGAACTCTGCACCCCCATTATTTATGGCTCGCCTAAAGTGGCCAGCTATCACCGTAAGAGTCTTGACCTCCAGACCAATTTTGCAACGGTCAACTCGGCCAACGATGTGCGCGAGGAATACCTTAACCTCGTTCATTGCTGTGCCGACGAGGTGAAGATCGACCTTGGTCAACCCACAGAGGAAGCCGGCAAGGCGGCGTATGATGCGTTGGAGCGTGCTGTCAAGGACTGGCGCGACGGCCTCATCGACGTTATCGTCACGGCTCCCATCAATAAGAACTCCATTCAGAGCGATGCATTCCATTTCCCAGGTCATACCGAGTATATCCAAGATCGAGTTGGTAAGGAGGGGCAGAAGGCATTGATGATTCTGATGAACGAGCACATTCGTGTGGCCCTTGTCACGACTCATTTGCCCATCAGTAAGGTTGCTGCTGCCATCACTGAGGAGGCCGTCCTCGAGCGTCTGCGCACTTTCCATCATTCGCTTCAGGCCGACTTTGGTATCTCCAATCCCCGCATTGCCGTTCTCTCGTTGAACCCTCATGCAGGCGAGGAAGGATTGTTGGGGAGCGAGGAGAAGGACGCCATTTGCCCAGCCTGCGAGAAGGCTGGGGCTGAAGACATTATCGCCTATGGCCCCTTTGCTGCTGATGGTTTCTTCGGAACGCGTGCCTACGAGCATTTCGATGGCGTGCTGGCTATGTACCACGATCAGGGACTGGCTCCTTTTAAGCTTTTGGCCATGGAGGATGGTGTCAATGTGACCGCAGGATTGGACCTCGTGCGTACGAGTCCAGACCATGGCACAGGCTATGACATCGCAGGCAAAGGGGTAGCCAACGAGAATTCGTTCCGTCAGGCCATCTACACCGCCATCGACATCTTCCGTAATCGTCAGGCTTGGAACGAAGCTCACCAGAATCCTTTGCAGAAACTCTATGTCGACAAGCGCGACAAGAGCGAGCGTGGCTGAATCGTCACTCCCTCAATCTGCCTATCTATCTGTCTATCTATCAATCTGTCTATCTATCTATCTATCCTTTAGTCTATTCCTCCTGACATCCGTTTTCTTTTGTGTAAGTTGTGGCTTGGCCACAACCAAAAACAATCGATATGAACGCCAAAGATTTACAACCTATCAAGCAACGCTACAACATCGTCGGTAACTGCGAGGCGCTGAACCACGCCCTTGACACGGCCCTGCAAGTAGCAAAGACCGACCTCTCTGTGCTCATCACGGGCGAGAGTGGCGTTGGTAAGGAAATCATTCCGCGCTTGATTCATGATAACAGCCTCCGCCGACTGCGCAAGTACTTTGCTATCAACTGCGGAAGTATCCCCGAAGGAACCATCGACAGCGAACTTTTCGGTCACGAGAAAGGCGCTTTCACTGGAGCTATTGGCGAGCACGAAGGTTACTTCGGAGCTGCAGATGGAGGTACGCTCTTCCTTGATGAGGTCGGCGAACTGCCTCTGAGCACACAGGCACGCCTCCTTCGTGTCCTCGAGTCGGGCGAGTATATTCGTGTCGGCTCAAGCGACGTGAGGAAAACCAATGTGCGAATAGTCGCAGCGACCAACGTGAATATTCAAGCTGCCATTCGCGACGGTAAGTTCCGCGAGGACCTTTTCTATCGCTTGAATACGATTCCCATCAAGATGCCGCCTTTGCGTGAACGAGGGGATGATATCATCCTCTTGTTCAAGAAGTTTGCGATGGAGATTGCTGCCAAGTATCAAATGCCCGAACGCATCACCCTCTCGCCAGATGCAGAAGAGGTGATGAAGCGCTACAAATGGCCGGGCAATATCCGCCAGCTCAAGAACCTTACGGAACAGATGTCTATCCTCATGCGCGACACACGAGTGGTCACGCCCGAGGTTCTTTCCGACTACGAGATATGGCCTACCATCGAGGAGAAAGGGGGCTTGGTTCGTGTCGGACGCACGGGAGCCGACGGCCACAACTATTCCTCTGAGCGCGAACTGCTCTTTCAGATGATCAACGCCCTCCACCGCGAGGTCAGCGAACTCAAGCAGCAACTCTCCTCCATGTCTATGCCTTCGTCCTATCCGGCATCGCATGGCATCGCTCGGCCTGCAGTCGTGCCGATGGATGTGACGGATGCGCATTCGGCATCGTCGACAGCGGCTTCCTATATCAACCCTCAGCATCCAGCAGAGCCCATTGCTCACAATGATACCACGCCCTTTGCTGAAGAGTATGTCGAGGAGACGCTTTCTATAGAGGAACAAGAGAAACGGCTCATCATCAAGGCCCTCGAGAAGAACCATGGTCGTCGCAAGAAGGCTGCCGAGGAACTTCACATCAGCGAGCGCACGCTTTATCGAAAGATCAAGGAGTACGGATTGGATGAGATGTAATTAATTCGAAATGTGAGAAATGAATATTGATAAATTGTATGATGGGTTTGCCAGTGTGTGCGCGAAAAGGGCAAGATGCATTTTGCATGGCTTGCTTCTCGTGACGCTTGTCTCGCTCTCCTCATGCGCCATCTCCTATAGGTTCAATGGCGCCAGCATTGACTACACTAAGACCAAAACCATCCAACTCGACCCGTTCCCCATTCGTTCGGCTTATGTGTGGGCGCCCATGCAGTCGATTTTCAACAATCGACTCACCGATATCTTTGCCCAGCAGACTAAGTTGAGGCAGGTGAAGCGCGGTGGAGACCTCGTCATTGCGGGCGAGATCACAGGCTTCGACCAGTTCAACAAAGGTGTGGGCAGCGATGGCTATAGTTCGCAGGTGCAGTTGAAGATGACCGTCAACGTACGTTTCACCAACAACAAGAACCACAAGGAGGACTTCGAACGCCAGTTCTCTGCCACGACAGAGTACGATGCCACTCAACAACTCATCAATGTGCAGGAGGAGCTTGTCACACAGATGACCAAGGACATCACTGATCAAATCTTCAATGCTACCGTGGCCAACTGGTAGGACACTACGTCACGGAGCAATCTGTAATCGCTATGCAATCCCTATCGACCTACATCCATCATCCCGAACTGCTTGACGCCGAGGCAGTCAAGGACTTGCAGCAATTGCTCGAGCAGCATCCATCGTTTCAGACGGCGCGTCTGCTTCTGCTGCGAGGGCTCTATCAATTGCAGGACGAACGATTCGGTCTCGAACTGCGTAAGGCTGCCATCTCTATGCCCGATCGGCGTCGCCTGTTCGAACTCTTCGAGGGCAATCACTTCAGTAGTGAGCCATCGGCTGTCTCCCCAGCCGCTGACGAGGCTTCGCAAGAACTGCCTGCTGCCGACCGCACCCTCTCGCTCATCGACAGTTTCCTTCAGCAGCGCCCGGAGACAACTACGCCCCGACGGACACATCCAGCTGATGCCACGGTCGATTATACTTCCTACTTGCTCCAACTCGACGATGCAGTCGTTGATGATGAAGCAGCCCAAGAACCTTTGGCAACAATGCCATCTGCATCGGCGACTGCACCTGTTGAGCCTGAAATAGGGAGCGATGCGCAAGAGCCGATAAAGCCGAAAGAAAATGTTTTACAACCTTCTCCATCGCCAAATACCTCTGCCGGAGATGATATTGAAACCGACGACGATGTCGACGAAGAGCACGAAATAGAGCCTTCAGAGGCCTATTTTACCGAGACTTTGGCACGAATTTACATCAAACAGGGCAAATATGCGAAGGCAATTGAAATTATTCGGCGAATAAGTTTGCTTTATCCACAAAAAAACCGTTACTTTGCAGACCAAATCCGATTCCTCGAGAAAATACTCATCAACGAACGGAACCAAAAGAGCGAATAATAACAAATAAAAATATCAAACAAAATGTACAACTTATTAGTTATTCTTGTAGTCATCGCATCCATCTTCATGTGCCTCATCGTACTCATTCAGGAGTCTAAGGGAGGCGGTCTTGCCAGTGGCTTTGCCAGCGGCAATCAGGTGATGGGTGTTCGCAAGACTACCGATGTCATCGAGAAACTTACATGGGGCTTGGCCGCTGCTATGGTCATCTTCAGTGTTCTCTCCGTTTTCTTCATTCCGCGTGCAGCCGCCGATTCTTCCGTCATGGAAGGCGTCGCCACCGAGCAGAAGGCTACAGCACCCACGAATCTTCCTGGCATTCCTGCCACGGATGTTCAGGAGACTCCTGCTGCCGATGCTCCCGCTGCTCCTGCTGAGGCTCCCGCGAACTAAGCACCGCGCTTCATGATCGGACTTGACATCAAACGTACAGCCTCGACGCTCGTCTTGGCCATGATAGCGCTGACCCTGCAGGCCAGCGCTTTCGTTTTACCGTCCCATGCGTCGGCATCCCTGGCTGTCGATGCTCAGGAGGACGATGTCGTGCTGACAGCCGTCTCGCTCTTGCAGACCGATGTCATGCGCGTCCTTGGCACTACGCTCGCCGTTGAGGAGCGTGGCGCGCAGATTCTTGTGGGCAGTATCAATGGCCCCTCTGCTAAGCGCCTTGCACGTACGGATGTCGATCTCACATGGTTGCACGACAGAGTGCAGGCTTTTGTCCTCGCGGTATCGCCGTCGGGACAGTTGGTCATCGCCGGCAGCGACCCTGCCGGGACGGCCTATGGCGTCATCGAACTCTCGCGCTTGTTGGGCGTCTCGCCGTGGGAATGGTGGGCTGATGTCGACCCCGAACCTCGGTCGCAGCTGCTCTTGCAGGAAGGCTTTGTCACACGTCAGGAACCGTATGTTCCCTTCCGCGGTATCTTCATCAACGATGAGGATTGGGGCCTCCAGCCATGGGCTTCTATTACTTATGAGCCCAATCCTTTGCATGCAATAGGTCCGAAGACCACCGAGCGAATCTTCGAACTCATGCTGCGTCTGCGCGCCAACCTCTATTGGCCGCCTATGCATGAGTGCACGCGTCCGTTCTTTCTTACCGAGGGCTGTCGTGAGTTAGCTGCGCGCTACGGCATTTATCTCGGCTCCAGCCACTGCGAGCCGTTGGCTTGCAACGCTGCAGGCGAGTGGGCCGTGCGTGGGCAGGGCGAGTACAATTGGTTGACCAATCGTCAACGCGTGCTCGACTTCTGGGAGGAACGCGTCAGCCAGACTGCTCGTCAGCCTATGGTCTATACCTTGGGTATGCGAGGTCTGCACGATGGTTCCATGCAAGGTGTGACGGGTGTCGACGAGCAGCGCGAGGCGCTTCAGGATGTCATCACCGCTCAGCGTTCGCTTTTGGCCAAGTACCTCGGCAAGTCGCTCTATACGATTCCACAAGTGTTCATCCCCTACAAGGAGGTTCTCGAAGCCTATAAGGCAGGCCTTCATGTACCCGACGACGTGACGCTCATGTGGACCGATGACAACTATGGCTACATCCGCCACTTCCCCGACGAACGTGAGCGGTCTCGCACGGGTGGCAATGGCGTCTACTACCACGTCTCCTACTGGGGTCGTCCCCACGACTACCTATGGCTGGGCACGGCCAGTCCTTTCCTCATGTTCCAGCAGCTCTCCGAGGCCTACTACCATGGAGCCAATCGGATGTGGGTGCTGAACGTGGGCGACATCAAGCCGGCCGAGTACCAACTTTCGCTCTTCATGGATATGGCTTGGAACCTCGACAGCGTGCGCCTCATGAGTGTGGGTCGTCACATCGAGGAGTTCATTGCTAAGAATGTCAGTCGCGACATCGCACGTCTGGCGTCCATCTATCTCAAGGAGCACTATCACTTGGCTTTCCAACGCAAACCCGAGCACATGGCTGTCACCCGAGTAGAGGAGCCGCAGTCCGACAATTATAATTGGAACATCGTCCACGACCTGCCCTGGAGCGAGACGCGCATTCGCCATCGCCTCACGCGTTATGACAAGTTGCAGCACAACGTTCAGTGGATAGCCGATAGCGTTCGAAAGGCGCATCCCACTCGCTACGACGCTTTCTTCCAACTCGTTGAGTACCCCATCATGTGTGCTGCCTTGCAGAGCGAGAAGTACCTCTGTGCTCAACTTGCCCGCCATGGCAAGTCCTACCTTTCGCGTGAGAATGTTCTGCAGACGTGGCGACGCAGCGATGCAGCCCACAACCGCATCCAGTCACTTACGCTCCAGTACAACGCTCAGCGCGGTGGTAAGTGGCAGGGCATCATGAACTCCAACCCCCGTCAGCTCACTGTGTTCCAGCCCGTCATGCGTACGCAGACGACAGAGCCCCTGCTGGCTGACATCCCCAATATCGCCACCTTCTATGGGGCCAGCTACAACACGTCGTCCTTCTCTGGTTCTACGGTTCTCGACCCCGTGCTTGGCCTTGGTGCCAGCATACGAGCCATGCCTGTGCCTAAGGGATGCAACGTAACCTATAATTTCACCTACGATTTCGGTACGCAGAAGAGCGTGACTGTGGTCATACACATGCTGCCCACGCATCCCATCAACGAACAGCAGCGATTCTCGCTCTCGTTTGACGGTTCCGAACCGCAGACCTTCACCTATGCCACCGAAGGCCGCAGTGAGCAGTGGAAGCAGAATGTGCTTCAGAACTACGCTGTCGTCACGACAACGCTACCCGTCACTCGTGCCGCTGGTCAGCACTCTCTTCGATTCGATGCCCTCGATGATGGCGTCGTCGTCGATGAGATCTTTGTTAGGAAATAGGCCTTTACATTGTTCAATCTTTTAATCATTCAATACAATCGTGTTTGAAAATCTATCAGAACGCCTCGAACGATCCTTCAAGATACTGAAGGGCGAAGGCAAGATAACAGAAATCAACGTCGCAGAGACGCTTAAGGACGTTCGTCGCGCCCTCCTCGACGCTGACGTTAACTATAAGGTAGC
>CADCOX010000103.1 GCA_902803195.1 uncultured Bacteroidales bacterium | reverse complement strand
GTGCCGAGAGCGATGTACTGCGACTGTTCGTTCTCCAAATCGTAGTACAATTGGAATTCTGAGAGGTGGAAGAACACAGCGCTACTGGAATTACCACTCTGGTAGAAGCGGATGTATTTGTAACCCTTCGTGTCGAAGAGATCGCTCTGCAGAGTCTCGGTATTATTTCCATAAGGCGTATCGACGATGAGAAGCTCTTCGCAACCATCTTCCTCAGAGTATTCGCCATCGTTTGTACCGCGAATGGTCCACTGGGTGATGTGGTTGCTGTCAGTTGCACGACGGGTGAACTTCATGTAGATTTTCTGTGCGGCATCGAAGTCCTCGGGGAGTTCTACTTGCAGGTAGTGTCTGCCTTCGGGAACTACATTGCCTTCTTTGGCACTCCAAACGCTATGCCAGTAAGTATCGGTTTTACCATCGATAAGCACACCATCTTTGAGGTTGCCACCATCGCTACCACCCAAGTCATTCTGGCTGTAGGGGCTGGTCATCTGGCTGGCATCGGTGATGACCTTTACATGGGCAACATCCTTGGCAATCTCCAGTTTCTCTTTACCCTCGGCAACCAGATCCTTAATCTTAAGAATCATGGCCTGCTCATTCTTGTAGGGTTCCCAGTCTTCGATGATCTTCTCAGCCTCGGCGTCGTCGACCTTCTCGAAGTACCATTCAGAAGCTTGAGGTCCTGCTGTATCACTCCAGGTGTTGTACCAACCTACGAGGAAGCCGTCGCCACCAGTACCATTGTTATGGCCATTCTGATGGAGGAAGAGACCGTCAGCACCATTCTGAGTGGAAACGCGGATATTGACGTAAGTGATGCCCTCGTCAGTAGAATAGACCGGTTCGATGGCCATCAGGTTCTCAGAAGCGGGATCCATCTCAACCGCGGTGCTGCGAGCTACATTCTTGAAGCGACCGTCGTGGTACATGCTGACGAAGTCGTAAGTGCCATCGCCCTTGTTCTCGATCTTCCAAAGTACGCGAGCCTGACCGGTAATGCCGTCCTTGGGCTGATCTTCACTCTCGAGATACCTATCGAGATCTCTCCAAATACCATAGAGCTTGCCATCTTGCTTGTGGCCCATCATGTACTTCTGACGTACTTTATCTTCGGTGATGTCATTGCCTTCCTCGTCCTGACCGACGACTACGGAGTTGATGTACTCCATACCGGCTTTGATGCGGTAGTAGCCGCTGGGGAGAGAGAAGGTAACCTTTGTAGCAAGAACAGCTTGATAAGCATCTTCGCAAGCCTTGATAAGCTCTTCGGCTTTAGCCTTGGTCAGCTTCTCCAGTTCTTCCTGAGGCATCTCCTCGAGGTAGACGTTCAGCGTCTCAACGGCCTCTTGCAGTTTCAGAACTTCAGCTTCGCCATACTGACCGGGTTGATGGCCAATGGGGAAGTAGTCGGGCTCTGCATAGACAACGTACTTGTTGAAAGCTTCGGAAAGCATGTTGTAGGAAGCTTCCCACTCGTCGATAGCCTTCACAGGATAGAGCTGGAAGCGCGCAAGGTGGAAGTATGTACGGTCGTAGTATTTGGGATCAGGACCGCCTTGATGCTCGGAGTAGAAACGCAGGTACTTGAAGTTACCTGGGCTGAAACGATCAGAAGTCAGCGTTTCGGTGTTGCTCGCATACGGAGTGATGATGTAAGCGAGCTCCGTGCAAGCGTCCTTAGCCGCATCGGGGTCATTCGTACCACGAACACTCCACTCGGTGGTGTGGTCGTAGGATGCCGGACGACGGGTGAACACGAACACGATCTCTTCAGGCATGTTCTCGGGATCGAGCATCTCTACCTGGAAGTAGTGAGAGCCCAGTTCGGGGCTGACACCATGCCATGATGAATGCCAGAAGTCGTTGTTAGGATGCTGGTCCTCAGGACATTCGCTCAAGCGGTCAAGCAGAGAATAGAAGTTACCTTCAGCGCTGTCAGACATCGGACTGCTGAACTGCCAAACCTCTTCAATGAGCGGATTGTCATAATCCGGCGCCCAATCTACGTAGGTCTGTGCGGACACGTTCATGAGTCCGAACATACCAAACAACGTAGCAAGAAAGAAGTAGATTTTCTTCATTGTTGTAAGTTTAGATTAGTTAATAAATGATTAAAGTAAACGCATTACGGCCGCAAACATACAAACTTTTTTGCAACTGCTGCCAAAAAATGCAAAAAAATGCATATTCGTTAAGTTTTTTTAATAAGTGTAAATTTACCCTTTATTCGTAGCTTATTGTTCTTTTTTGTTCCATTCACCTTCACCTTACCGTCTATGGCAGGAGACGTTCGCCAGTATTACATATAATTGAAGATGGGTTTTATGAACCATATTTTGTGCAAATTGATTCCATTTTTGATGATTTAAGTGTCCTTGAGCGTGGCAAAAATGGGGTTCAGAGCCGATTCATCACGATAGAAGAGGCTAAAATCATGATAACAATGCACTTTTTCCACTAATAATCATGTATTTTTTCACTCTTTTCGTCTATTATTTCCACATTTTCACTTAGTCTATTGATTGTATGACAACGTGTTACGCTATATTTAGTGAAAAATTAAATTCAAAACTCTCTTATGCATATGTGCGCACCTGTTCCTAATCTATATCGCACAAAAGGGGGCGTGTGAACGCCCACATCCGTTATCACGACTAATCGTGAAGGCCGATGGATATGGATGTTGCCGCCTTTGTCAATACTACCTTATGCTTGTACGTATAGACGCAAAAAGTGGACCACCTTGGTGATCCACCTTATTCGAATGTTCGCGTTGACGTCATCGAACGTTCGCATCGCCGTTAACGAGCAGTCGAACGAGCGTCATCGAATGTTCGCGTTGACGTCATCGAACGTTCGCATCAGCTGTTGCGACTATGGGTTCATTGGTTGTCAGCCTTTTAGGCTTTCGAGCATGGCGATGATGCGGTCGCCGAGGGCTGATTTGCGCTCGATGTGTTCAATGGTGGCGGTGACGAAGGGGTTAGTGTCGAAGTCGCCGCGCACCTGCTCGAAGTCGCGTTCTACGGTGTGCTGGCTGGCGCCGTCGAAGCCGAAGCCCGTGTGAGCTGAAAGTGAGAACTCCTTCTGTGCGTCGGCGTAGAGCATGCGGTCGAGGCTGACGACACTCTCTTTCCACTCGCTGACGATGCGGATGAGGTCGTCGATGGTAATCTCTTCTGGCTTGAGGTTGTAGTAGTCGAGCATCGTCTCGTAGGCCCAAGTCCATTCGTAGCGATAATAGTTCTCGTGCATGAGGCGCAGGGCCTGGTCGAAAGCTTCGGCGCTCTCAATGTTTCCAGCCTCGGTCTTGTCGAGGAGGGCAATGACGAGTTCCTTGGGAGCGATGAGGCCTGCGAGGTCCACCCACATGCCGCGTCCCTCGGTGCGCTTAGGCTTGAGGGCTGCAAGCACGCTCTCGGCCGTAGAGCAGTCGGTACGTTCGAGGTGTGAGATAAGCGAGTTGCCGAGGAACTTCTGGATGGCGATGCGGTAGAGCTGTTGCCCGCGATGGAGCGAGCTGTTGCTTATCTTTGCGCTCTGGTAGGCATAGACATCGCTCGTGGGACCACTGAGGCGCTCCAGATCCTCGAGGACGTGCAGCCCGCGCATCATCTTGTCGATGGTATAAGGCGAGAGCAGGTTGTAGTTGACTTGGTCGAGGCGGCCTTCAGCGTAGCGCTTGTCGCGCTTAGGCCATTTCTGAGCATCGCGTACGGTACCTACCGAGCGCAGGTTGACGGCAGGTGCCAAGTAGGTCTCGCCGTTCTTCTCGATGAGGTAGGAGAAAGGCATGTCGGAGGTGTCGGCGTGACTGGTGTGGCGTCCCATCACGAGCGAGAAAGCGCCGATGCGTGCAGGCCAGAGGATGTAGGAGTCCGACGATGTCTTGGCGCCGCGCTCCATCGCTCCTTGGTGGATGGGACCGAGCTTGTACATGTGATTGCTCTGATTGCTGCCTGAGCCGGCGTTCATAAAGGAGAAGAGGCCAGCGATGAGGAGCGTCGACTTGTGGTGCGTCACGGTGAAAGGTCCGGCAAAGATAGCGCAGGCTTCGCCGTTCTCTTCTTGGCAATTGCAGAAGAAGAGCGAGTCGCTGGCCGAGTAGCCGTGACCGAGCACGCAGGCCTGACCGACGTAGACGCGCGAGAGCGTCGTGCAATCCTCGACGCTGCTGCCGTCCTGAATGATGAAGTCGTCGGCGATGACGCCATAGCCCACATGGATAGGTGCTTCGGCGCGGCTATTGAGCGTTCCGTTCTTCAGGCGACCGGCACCCTCCACCTTCGCGTACGCGCCCACGTACATATTTTTAATATAGCCCGTGTCTACGATGGTCACGTGGTCGCCGATGGTGCCACGCTCGGACGTGCGCTCGGCCACGCGCTGGGCAGCGAAGGCTTTCAGGCGCTCAATGAGGCGTGGACGATGACGGTAGAATGCTTCGAGATAGGCCTCATGTGCTGTCATGCGGTCGTGGATGGTCACCTCGCGGCCGCCTGTCTCGTTGAGAACGGCCACATCGACGCCGTTGCCGAAAGATGTAGGACCATCGCAGAGGATGATGTCCACATTCTCGATGAAACAGTCATCGCCGATGTCGTAGTTGGCGATATAGTTCTTGATGTTCTCGATACAGCAGTCATCACCGATGGTCACATTGTGGAGCGTAGCATGGAAGATGCCCGTGTGCTTGTGGATGCCGCCGGGCATGTCGAAGCTCTTCTGGAAACGGCCGATGCGGATATCACCCGAGAAGCGAGCGTGGCGGATGTATTTGAGGCTCTGCGTATCGGCAATCTCGACGCGCAGCCAATCCTCGGCCGTGCAGCCCTGCTGCTCAAGCTGTTGTATTTCTTGTGGATTGAGTGTTCTCATTTTTATAGCTTTATTTGATGTTTGTTGGCGCAAAGTTAGACGATAGCTTTAATCTGAACGCATGTTCCGTTCATCTTTTTGGCGTCTACCCGTTATTTCTTGACCTATTTAGAAGTAGCGACAGCCTCGAAAAGGTTATTTTTGCATTCTTTTAGTCAAAAAAAGGTAGTGACGGACGTTTTGTTCGGAAGAAAGTGTTATCTTTGCAGGCATGAAACTGATTCGCCGTCCTTGGGTCTGGCTGTCGCGTGTGCGTCATCGTCGTGGCTATGGGGTCCACTCGCCCTCGGCTTATGCCTTCATCACGGATGTGGTGTACGAGCGTACGTCCTTCTATGCGTATGCCCAGCTGCTGTCCCTCCACCCTTGGTGGCAGCGCTACCTCTACCGCTTCCCCGTCACTTGTCGCCGGTTTCTCTTCCGCTTGACTAATTACGCTCATCCTGCTTCCATCATCCTCCTTGGCGACCGCCCAACAGAGCGCGCTTACCTCACCGCCGCCTGCCCATCAGCCACTATCACGGATGACACGGGTCCTGCATCTTTCCCTCAGTCTTCGGTTCTTCTCTTTGCAGCTACTGAGCGACTTGAAGAGGTGCCTGCGTTGCTCGCCATGCTCCCTCGTGGCAGTACCATCGTCTGCGAAGGCATCTACGAACGTCCCGCTGCCCGTGCTGTCTGGAAGGCCGTTCAGACACATGCCCGTGCCACCCGCACATTCGACCTCTATACTTATGGCGTTGCACTCCTCGACCAGCCGTTCACTCCCGCTCATTATATTGTTAATTTCTAAACGACTTCGATAACGAAAACGAAAACGGTAACGCTTGCTCGGGCTCTGCTCTCTTCGCTTACGAAGAACTTGTCAACTTGTTAACTTGTCAACTTGTCAACTAAAACCAACTCTATGTCTTCCCATCTCTATACTCGCACAGGCGATACAGGCATGACCAGCCTCGTAGGCGGTCAGCGTGTTCCCAAAACCCATCTTCGTCTCGAAGCCTACGGCACCATCGACGAACTCAACTCCTTCATCGGCCTACTTATCACAGAACTTCCCGAAGGGCTCGTGCTTGGCGATTCGGCTATTGAAGCCTCCGAACTCCTTGTTTCCATTCAGAGCCTGCTCTTCTCCATCGGTTCCATGCTGGCTACTGACACCTCAGCACGTGATGTCCGTCCGGGACGTTACATTACCGACGAAGACATCGCAACGCTCGAACAGGCCATCGATGCCGCAGAGGAAGGTCTGCCGGGCTGGCGTGGCTTTATCCTACCCGGAGGCACGCATGCAGCCGCCCTGGCTCACGTCTGTCGTACCGTCTGTCGCCGTGGTGAGCGAGCTATCCACCGTTTGGCCGAGCAGGCCGAAGTCGATGCCAACTTGATGGCCTACGTCAATCGCCTTAGCGATTTTTTCTTCGCCTTAGCTAAGAAAATTAATCATTCAGCGGGCCAAGAGGAATATTTTTGGCGTTCACGTGAAAAAAAATAGTAATTTTGCACGCGTATTTCATCAGAAAAATATATCTTCGCGCCCGATTTCAGTGAGGGGCGTTAAACCTTCGACGAGAAAGCCCCTCTAAATCCGTAAATTGTAAAATGTAAATCTTTAAATAGTATGTATTGGACACTGGAACTTGCATCGAAGCTCGAAGATGCTCCTTGGCCTGCAACCAAGGAGGAACTGATTGACTATGCCGTCCGCAGCGGCGCACCGCTCGAGGTCATCGAGAACCTCGAGGAGATAGAGGACGAAGGCGACATCTACGAAAACATCGAGGACGTCTGGCCCGATTATCCTACCAAAGAAGACTTTTTATTCAACGAAGACGAGTATTAAGGCTTACTTCTAAGCCTAAACCATTTAACGCCAGCGAGATAAACAAAGATGATTTGTTTGTCTCGCTGGTGTTTTATTGTCTTATATAGTTTGTGCTAAATCTTGGCTTGTTAGAGCCAATTTGAAACAAACTTTCGGAAAATCAG
>CADCOX010000102.1 GCA_902803195.1 uncultured Bacteroidales bacterium | reverse complement strand
GCGCACGGGTGCAGCCATCGGCTTGTGCAAGTCACGGAGCGAAGTGACGGGACGCCGCAGAAGACGGAAATGGCAAAGGGGTAATAACGGGAACGATAACGTTAACGATAACGCGAACGGAAATCCGTGTTCGGTCTTTGACGATGAAAGGAAATACTGAGTAAATGCGGAGTAAATTTCACCCCAATATTTTCTGAAATAATTTCTGCGTATTTCCTCCGAATTTACTTTCCAAGTCGAAAATGAATACCATTCATATCAATCTGATTAGAAACTTATTAATATGTCTTTCCTCAACAAACTATTCAAACGCAACAACGATGAAATGAAAGTGGGCGGAATGGAAGATTTCATGACGCTCATCCGCGTATATCTCCAAGCAGGCATCGCCTCCCAAGTGGGCATCACCAACCTGGCCGCCCTACCCGACCTGCGCCTGTTCAAGCAGACGCTGAAGGTGCCGACCATCAACAACAAACTCGGTCTCGGCGAGAAGAAACGCTGCGCCAAGATGCTCAACGAGGTCTACGGCATCAGCGACTCCTTCTGCAGCGAAATCGACGCCAGCGTGAAGAAGCGCTGCAAACGACTGCAGGACGTGCAGCCCTACCTCATCCAGTTCCAGGGCTTCTCGCAGGACCTGATGATGCTTATGGGCAACCTGATGCAGTGGAAGTTCCGCCTGCCCTCGTTCATGCGCGGACTGCTCCGCTCGCTCACCGAGAAAACCGTGCACGACGTCGTCACGAAAAACAACTGGAGCGACGACAACGTGCGCCGCACCGTAGCCACCGTACGCAAGTACCAGCAGACACTCGGTTTCAGCGAGGCTTGGATGACCGAATACGTCCATACAACCGTCATGTTGGCCAAGAAAGAGAAGCGCGCAGACATCGACGATGAGAGAAAATAGCCCAAAAACTTGCACGAACCGAAAACAAACACTACCTTTGTGGCGAAAAAGTGGTAAACAGCCACAAAAAACAGCATGACAGCCGACGAAGAAAAGACCATACGTCTATTGGAGACCTATACCAGGCAGCTCATCCTCAAGTACCAACAACTCAAGGAGGACAACGAAGAGCTGCTCAACGACCTTGTCGCTAAGGACAAGGAGCTCCAGGCTGCCAGGGAGCAGAACAAAACGCTCCTGAACAACTATAATAACCTCAAGATGGCAAAGATGCTGGAGGTGGGCGACGAGGACCTCGCCGCTGCACGACTACGCATCAACCGTCTGGTGCGCGACGTAGACAAGTGTATCGCACTGCTCAAGGCTACAGGTCTCGAGCAGACGACGTAAACATAAACCGAAGAAGACAATAAATGGAAATAAGCGATACCTTTCAGATAAAACTAAAACTCGGCGGACAGAACTTCTCCATCACCATCAGGCGAGACGAGGAGCTCTTCTACCGCAACGCGGAGAAACTCATCAACCAAAAGCATAGCTTCTATGCCAACAGGTTCCCCGGACAGAGCAACGAGACCTATCTGCTCATGACCATTCTCGACATCGCCGTCATGCAACAGCGGGCCGAGTCGAGCGGCAATATCAAGCCCATCATGGCCACACTGAACGGACTCGTCAACGAGATCAGCTCGGCACTCAAACCATGAGGCTCCGACGCTGCTGACGCTTGCGCTCACACCGACAGCACGCGAACAACTAACGCATCTGAATCCCTACCGACGCACCACCTTTTCCCCCTACCCCTCCCGACAACGCGAGGGACGTAGAGGAATGGATGGCGCGCCGAATTTTTTTAATCATACAACTTTTAATCAATTCATGTCTACCTTAGGATTAATAATCACCATCGCGTCTGCCGTCATCGCAACGGCGCTGGTCATCTATCAACTCGTCTGGTACCGCCACATAAGGCCTGCCCAGATGAAAGAACTCAACGACGAGGCTAAGAAGAACGCCGAAGTCATCAAGCAGAAGAAACTGCTCGAAGTGAAGGAGAAGTTCCTCAACAAGAAAGCCGAACTCGAGAAGGAAGTGCAGCAGCGCAACCAGCAGATACAGCAGAACGAGAACCGACTGAAGCAGCGCGAGCTGAGCCTCAACCAACGTCAGGACGAACTCACCCGCCGCAAGGGCGAACAGGAGAACGAGCGCAAGCGCATCGAACAGCAGCAGACCATCCTTCAGAAGAAAGAGGAAGAACTGAGCCAGCGACTCGAAAGTCTTATCACACAGGAGCGCACTCAGCTCGAGAAGATCAGCGGCCTCAGCGCCGACGAAGCGAAGGAACGACTCGTCGAGACGCTCAAGGACGAAGCCAAAACGGCTGCCGCCAGCTATATCAACGAGATCATGGACGACGCCAAGATGACGGCCAACAAGGAAGCCAAGCGCATCATCATTCAGACTATCCAGCGCGTGGCCACTGAGACGGCGGTCGAGAACAGCGTCACCGTGTTCCACATCGAGAACGACGACGTAAAGGGCCGTATCATCGGACGCGAAGGTCGTAACATCCGCGCCCTCGAGGCTGCGGCAGGCGTCGAGATTGTCGTCGACGACACACCCGAAGCTATCGTCATCAGCGGCTTCGACCCCGTACGTCGCGAGGTAGCTCGCCTGGCGCTCCACCAGCTGGTGGCCGACGGACGCATCCACCCCGCACGCATCGAGGAAGTCGTAGCAAAGGTGAAGAAGCAGGTCGACGAAGAAATCCTCGAGGTCGGCAAGCGCACCGCCATCGACCTCGGTATACACGGCCTGCATCCCGAACTCATCCGCATTGTAGGTAAGATGAAGTATCGCTCCAGCTACGGACAGAACCTGCTGCAGCACGCCCGCGAGACGGCTAACCTCTGCGCCGTAATGGCCTCTGAGCTCGGCCTCAACGCGAAGAAAGCTAAGCGCGCAGGTCTGCTTCACGACATCGGAAAGGTACCCGACGAGGAGCCCGAGATGCCGCACGCTCTCTATGGTGCCAAGCTCGCCGAGAAATACAAGGAGAAACCCGATATCTGCAACGCTATCGGCGCTCACCACGAAGAGATGGAGATGACCTCTCTCATCGCCCCCATCGTACAGGTGTGCGACGCCATCAGCGGTGCTCGTCCCGGTGCTCGCCGCGAGATTGCAGAGGCTTACATCAAGCGCCTCAAGGACCTCGAGAACATCGCTATGAGCTACACGGGCGTCACCAAGACCTATGCCATCCAGGCTGGTCGCGAGCTACGCGTCATCGTCGGTGCCGACAAGATCGACGACAAGCAGATCGAGACGCTCTCCAACGACATCGCCACCAAGATACAGAACGAGATGACCTATCCTGGACAGGTCAAAATCACGGTCATCCGCGAGACTCGCTCGGTGGCGTATGCGAAGTAAAAAGGAAAAGGAAGAGGACCCTCCCCCCGCCCTCCCTTGTAGGGAGGGAGCGGTTACCTTTGAATATTGGGTGGACTCTCCCACCGAACCAGTCCAGAAAGAACACTAGTTCTTTCTTCCTGGCACCCTTGCAAGGAGGGAGCAGACTCTCCCCAAGAGGACCCTCCCCCCGAACCAGTCCAGAAAGAACACTCAGTTCTTTCTTCCTGGCACCCTTGTAGGGAGGGAGCGGTTACCTTTGAATATTGATTTCACCTTTAGCTAAGAAGTAAAGCTACATTAATAATCGAACATTATTT
>CADCOX010000101.1 GCA_902803195.1 uncultured Bacteroidales bacterium | reverse complement strand
CTTGGCGCGATGGCAAGATGTACCGCGGACGGTCGGTCTATCAGTCCGATGTCCTGTTTACCTACAAGGACAACAAGGTCTATCGGCGCAACGAACCCTATCAAAGCAGCATCCTGCTCCGCACCTCAGCCAACGTCCATCCCATCATCCTCTTCATGCTCCTCGCGAGCGAGTTGTAAATACCGAGCAGACCTTCACGAGAAAAAAATCGCACTATTTATTTAAGTTTTTTAGCATTTCTTTTGGCAGTTAAACAAGTTTTCACTATCTTTGCGGCGTGATTTAACAAAGATAAAGACTCGTGAAACGCTCTTTCATCCTTCTCGCAATGGTTATCCTGCTCGGTGCTGTAGGCATCTGGAGTTGGATGGCAAAGCCGTGGGAAGGGTGGTATATGCCCGTAACGGACGAGGAGACGACAAGCGGCTTGCACATCGCTCGTTTCGATCGCGTGTTAGACGAATACGTATCGCTTGGCAGTTACACTGCCCTCCACCAGATGAACACCGAATACCCGCGAGAGACCAAGTTGCTCATCGAGGATGTCCTCAAGTTGGGCAAGGTCGACGACCCCGATGTCGAGAAGCACCTCCGCTATTTCTACCTCGACTCGACGGTGCAGGTGCTACTGGATGAGGTCCACCATCAGTACAGCGACCTCAGCGACATCGAGCACTCGCTTCAGGCGCGATTAGAGCAACTCAAGAAGCGCTATCCCAACTACCGTCGTCCCCATCTCTATGCTCAAATCTCGTGCCTCAACCAAAGCGTGGTAGTCGCCGACACCCTCATCGGCATCAGCCTCGACAAATACCTTGGAGCGGACTTCCCCGTCTACCAGCAATACTACTCGGAGGAGCAATGTCAAGAGATGGTGCGTGGCGCTATCGTCGACGATGTCATCGCCGCCTACGAGAAATACCTGATTGACAATTATGCAAGACCCAACAGCCCTCGGCCAGAAGGCGCAGGGGACGATCTATCTCATCCCCGTTGAACTCGGTCCCACGCCCCAGCAACGCGTCCTGCCCCCCTACAACCGCGAACTCATCCTCAGCATTCGTCATTTCATTGTCGAAGAAATCCGTTCGGCGCGCCGTTTCCTGAAGCGTACCGACAAGGATATCGACATCGATGCACTGACCTTCTACCCGATGGGCAAGCACGCTGATGCTGCGCTCTTCGAGAAGTATCTGCGCCCACTCGAGTCGGGATATGACATCGGCATCATCTCCGAAGCTGGCTGCCCTGCTGTAGCCGACCCTGGTGCCGACGTGGTAGCCATCGCCCAGCGAAAGGGCTTTCGAGTCGTACCTCTCGTTGGGCCTTCGTCAATGATTATGGCTGTGATGGCATCTGGTCTCAACGGACAGAGTTTCGCCTTCAACGGTTACCTCCCCATCGACCCGTCCGACCGTGTTCGCCGCATCAAACAATTGGAGACGCGTGCCGTGCAGGAGCATCAGACGCAACTTTTCATCGAGACGCCTTATCGCAACCAAAAGTTCTTTGACACCCTCTGCCAGACGCTGCGCCCTCAGACGCGCCTCTGCATCGCTGCAGGCATCACCACCGACGATGAATGGATTCGCACGCGTACCGTCAGCCAATGGCGCCACACCACCCTACCTGACCTTTCCAAGACGCCTGCCATTTTCCTCTTCGGAGAATAACCTAACCTTCTGGACAAACTTACAAGGCTCAGCGACCGTCCTTCTCCACCCCTCCAACAATACGTATATACGCATAGGGCTACACGTATATACGCATCGCCTCACACGTATATACGCTCAGGGCTTCGTGTATAGTACGTAAAGGCTCACGCGTATAGACCTTCAGATTGGAGCGTATAAACAAGGGCTTTAGCTTTATCGCGAAACAAATATGTGCTGACTATTCAGAACCCCGGAAACAGACACAGACGAAAAAGAAGGCATACAATCAGTACACCTCCTTCGCAATGCGTCAGTTTTGCTCAGCTATGCTGGAATCATCCTACGAGCCATTTCCCAACTCTGGGAATGCGCTGGATGAGTGTACAGACAATGGCGGTGACCGCAAAAGTAGCGATGGCCGTGAGCAGAATCTCGATGGGTGTAGTCCAGAATCCTAAGCAGCCGCTATCGGCTGTGCCTAACCATTCGCGGAGGGCACCGCTAACGTAGGCGAGCACGAGCATGTGGCAAAGATACATGCCATAACTGGCCTTTGAGACGGGCACAAGCACACGACTGTAGAACGCTCCCCGATGATGCTCGTCGGCTGTGTCACGATTCCATCGCGACTCCATCGCATCTCCAATCTTGCGGAAGAGAAGCACCCAGCCTATGGCCATAAGCGCTACGCCTAATGTGTCGTTGTACCAAGGTACCTCCCACCCAACGGCATAGTCAATAGAGCCTTCGAAGGGGAAGGTGGAACTGATGGCGTAGACACGCGCCAGGAAACCGCCAAAGCACAAGGCGAAACCTGCAAGCCAAGCGGGAAGGCCGATGGCAAGGGTTCGACGCCACGACAGTTGAGGCACAAACCGACGGAAATAAAGGCCCATCAGGAGGTAGCCGATGAATCCACTGACGTAGTAGAACGCGCCGTATCCATTCCAACTGGCCTCTCCCCAAAGGGGATAAGCAGCGGGATTAGGAATACCCGTTGGGCCGTGAATGACAAGGAGTTCGCCGCCTGATGCAGCCTCACGAATGAACGGAATCAATAGGGTGAAAGCCCACACTCCAAGGTAGGCAAGCAGTTCGCGACGTCCGACGCGCTCAGCCCAAGGTGAGAGCAAAGGCATCACGAGGTAGACGCCGACGAGCATATAGACGAACCAGAGATGGCCAGCTGCGTAGTTGAAGTTGAGCAATAGCGCATGCAGGTTATCGACAGGTTCACCCCATACGAAGGCGTAGACGAGCGTCCAAATGACAAAAGGAACCAGCAGGCGCGACACACGCCGACGGAAGAAAGTACCCGTGGAAGTCTGCACAGGGAAAAGCAGATAGCTGGAGGCTATGACGAATAAAGGTACGCACGAGCGCACGAAGGAGTCGAAGAATGACGCCCAAAAAGCATCACTCGCCGTGAGGATGCGGGAGCCTTCGCCACCAAGGTAGAAGGGTTCTGTTGAGTGGACAATCATGACCATCAAGCAGGCTGCTACGCGCAGATAGTCGAGCCAAGGAATACGTGTAGGCATGGAGAAGTTGAGAAGTTGAGAAGTTGAAACGTTGAGGAGTTGAGGAGTTGAAACGTTGAAACGTTGAAAAGATGAGAAGTTGAGTAGTCCTTCCTTATCGCTTGCGCTCGAAAGGTAAAACTGAGCGAAATTACGGGTGTGCAAATATAATTGAAATTGTCGTGCGAACAGCTATTTCAACGCTGAAATAGCTTAGAAGAGTGACTTTTCCATTCGTTTTCGTGTTTTTAAGACACTGATTAAAGAAATAGAGACAACTTTTGCACGCTTTTTCGGGATAAATGCTTATCTTTGCAGCTGCAAACCTTAATAGCATCGCTATTCATTCAAGATTAAACTAAACAATCTCTATTATACACGAACGATTATGAGACACTATCTGCTTCTCCTTCTTTCGCTCTGCACCGCTTCTGTAGTGCTGGCCCAGCGCCCGATGTCCGCTCCCAAGGGCGGCAAGGCTATCAGTGATGAACTCATTGGCATCTTCTTTGAAGACATCAGTTCTTCGGCTGACGGCGGCCTCTATGCTGAGCTCCTCCAAAACGGCTCTTTCGAGTTCAGCCCTGCCGAGCGCGATGGCTGGGGACCGGGTACGGCCTGGCGTTTCATGAGACCCGGCCACTCACTTGGTTATCTTGAGCCCCGCATGGACAACCCCATGAACGCTAACAATCCCACCTACATGCGTGTTCACATCGAGCGCGTAGGCCACTACTACGACTTCGATGGTTGGACGGGCGTTGGCCTGCAGAACGATGGCTTCGACGGCATCTCCGTCAAGGCTGGCGAGAAGTATGACTTCTCCATCTTCATGCGTAATGTCGAAGGTCAACAGAAAGAAGTGCGCGTCGTCCTCATGGAGCACCAAGGACGGGGAAAGGCTAAAGTGTTGGCAGAGACCACGATGAACGTCACATCTAACGACTGGACGAAGTTTGACGCTGTGCTCACGCCCACGGAGTCCTCCACTCATGCTTCGCTGCAGGTGCTGGTACTCACCAAGGGCGTCCTCGACGTCGATGCGCTCTCGCTGATGCCAGAGAACACATATAAAGGACATGGTTTGCGCAAGGACTTGGCTCAGGCG
>CADCOX010000100.1 GCA_902803195.1 uncultured Bacteroidales bacterium | reverse complement strand
CGCTGATGGCGAAGTCGGAGGCGGCGGGCACGCGGCTGTCGGCACTCTCCTTGCACGCACGGATCCAGTCCTGCTGGTGGTTGTCGTCCTTCACTACGCGGCAGAGCTCAGGCACTACGGGTTCGCGACCGCTGACGAGGAACGGGTTGTAGCCATAGGTGCCAACTACCATGATGTCCTTCGTGCCGTAGAAGATGCACACGCCATTGCCGTCGAAGTGCTTGCCTTCGGGCATGTCAAACGGGATGTTCGGGCGCAGACCGCCGTCGTACCATGTCAGTTCGCAAGCGGGCAGACCCAACTTGGGCAGGTTGTCGCGGGCGGGGAAACGATAGGTCACCTTCTGTGCCGACGGGCAGCTGTCAGGCATCAGCATCGTGGAGCTGCCGAGGATAGCTGTAGGCGAGCCCAACTTCAGACCTGTGAAGGCCACGGCAAGGATATGGTTGGCCATATCGCCGAGTGCGCCAGAGCCGAAAGGCCACCATCCGCGGAAGTTCCAAGGCGTGTAAGCCTCGTTGTAAGGACGCATGGGAGCGGGACCGATGAAGGCTTCCCAGTTCATGGTCGATGGTACTGTCATAGCCTCCTTGGGCGTCTGCATGCCCTGCGGCCAGATGGGACGGTTGGTGAAGGCTTCAATCTTTGTTACCTCACCTATCTCGCCGTTCCACAGCCAGTTGATGGCCTTGCGTGTGCCGGCACTGGAAGCTCCTTGGTTACCCTGCTGTGTAGCCACTTTATACTTGGCAGCCAGCTTGGTGAGCAGACGACTCTCGTAAGCGTAGAGCGTCATGGGCTTTTCTACATACACGTGCTTGCCGGCCTGGATGGCGTCGGCAGCGATGATGGCGTGCGTGTGGTCGGCTGTGGCTACCATTACGGCGTCGGCCGACTTCAGCATCTCGTCGTACATCTTGCGGTATTCGTTGTACTTCTTGGCATCAGGGTACTTGTCCAGCACGGCTTTAGCGTACTTCCAGTCGCAGTCGCAGAGGCCGATGATATTCTCGGTCTTTGCCATTTCAGCAATGTCGGCAGCACCGCGACCGCCTACACCTACGCCGAGGATGTTCAGTTTGTCGCTTGGAGCCTTGCGTCCGGGCTTCTTGGCAGCGCCGAGTACGGTGTTAGGAACGATGGTAGGGGCAACAATCATGCCCGCGAGCGCAGCAGAGCCGCGTTTGAGAAAATCTCTTCTTGAAACGTCTGCCATAGTGGTTCTTTTTTTTAGAGGTTATTGGTTAAGGGTTATTTAAACATTCTTGTTGTTGTGGGGCAGGAGTCCATAGCCGTCTTTGAGGTTGCGTCGACGTTCGCGAATGCGCTCGAGTTCATCGAGGTTGCCGATGGCAGGCATCTCATGAGTGCGTGCATCGTCGAGCATTTTCCAAGCATACTCTGAGGCAATGGCGGAGTCACGCAGACGAGGCATATCGGGATGGCGACGGCCCTCGAGGATGGTGGTTGCCATCTGGTCGATGAGCACATCGACATTCTTGCCTCCGTGAGGGCGTTCGATGTGTTCGGTCACGTTGACACCATGAAGGTCGATGACTGCAGTCTTGAAGTCGTGTGTCATGTGGCAGAATCCCTGTGTGCCGATAAGTTCGACGTAGGAGTTATGTGTCTGGTCTTTCGATAGCTGTCCGTACACGAAACCTTGTGTGACATCGAATACTATACCGTTTTGCATCGTTCCATGTGCCTGCAGCCACCATGGGTCTTTCCATGACCACATGCGCAGCGCTTGTGCGTGCCAGGTCTTGTATTCGCTCTTGGCGAGGAAACGAGCAAGTCCGACATAGTGCATGCCGCAGTCGTGGAAGGACGGACCTTCGGCTTCGTGTCCTTCGCCAGGAGCGAGGCCGGGAGTCATGTGGCAGATGCGTATGATGGCCAGCTCGCCAAGTTCGCCACTATCGACGATGCGTCGCATTTCATGGTGATACCACGAGTTGAGCAAATACATGTTGACGGTAGAGAATATGCCTCTGCGCTCGGCATCTTCGGCCTCGGCTACGACTTGCCATTCGTGTTCGGTCGTGTCGGCGATAGGTTTTTCGGTGATGACGTGCTTTCCGTTCTGGATGGCCTGCTTTATTTGTTGTTGACGTACGTCTGCGAGGGCGCAGAGGCATACGACTTGTAGGTCGGGATCGGTCATGGCCGCCTGCTCGTCAGCGTCTATGTGAGCCGTGGGTACCAACTTTGCAGCCAGCGCCCTGCACTCGGGGCTGGGGTCGCAGATATGCGTCACGCGGTAGCGCGCATCATCTTGGAACGCCTTGAGGTAGCAACGCCCCATGCGTCCGAATCCGATGATGGCCACAGTGATTTCCATGTGTTGCATGTGAGTGTCTGAAATGGTGTTAGGTCTGATTTTTGCCTTTAGTTGCTGCAAAGATAGTTTTTTTATATCAATGGCACAACAGAAAGGCAGAAATAGTGCATTTTTTTTAAACTCGTTAAACAATTGGCGGTCATTATGACGAATAAGAGTGAGCAGATGGGGTGTATCATGAGGCTTTAGCTTTAGCGTTTACATACCTTTGTCTTTTGTGCTGCAAAGTTACATTCTACCTTCAGAAAGTGTGGCAAAACGCTCGCCAATTTTGGCAATAAATGATTCAAACCTGCAAATTATGTGTCAAGCCTGCACGTAAATGGACGAAAGGCAGCACACAAACGGACAAAAATCCCGTTTTTTATTAGGCTAAGAGGGGCTGGGAGAGCAGAGTTGTAGAAAAAGTTAAGAAAAAGGAAGCAGCATGTCGTGATTTTGCTTATCTTTGCTGCCAAATCAGATTACGCTATCGGTTATGGAACAGATCAAAAGGCTCGTGGCGGAGGTGCAAACCTGCTTGACGCAGAACATCCTACCCTTCTGGCTGGAGCAGATGCGCGACAACGAACAGGGTGGTTGGTACGGCCGGATGACCGGACGCGGCGAACTGCAAAAGGACGCTCCGCGAGGCGGGGTGCTTAACGCCCGTTTGCTGTGGACTTTCAGCGCGGCTTATCGTGTGTTGCGTGACGAATCGCTGCTCGAGACGGCGCTATGGACGAAGGATTACATCGAGCGCTATTTCGTTGACCATCAGATGGGTGGCACTTATTGGAGCGTGTCGGCTGACGGCTCTCCTCTTGACACGAAGAAGCAGACCTATGCCCTTGGCTTCATGCTCTATGGCTTCTCGGAGTTGGCACGGGCTACCGGAGAAAAACATGCGTTGGAGATTGCACTCGAACTATTCGACGTGATAGAGGCTCATGCTTGGGAGCCCGAATACGGAGGTTACGTAGAGGCGTTCACTCGTGATTGGCATCCACTGGCAGACATGCGCCTTTCGGCTAAGGATGACAATTGGCCAAAGAGCCAGAACACGCATCTACACGTCATCGAGCCTTACACCAACTTGCTGCGAGCGCTGAAGGAGCGCGATAGACGCGATGAGCGGGCTCTGACGCAGCGAGTGGAAGCGGCTGTGAGGCGACTGATAGACATCTTTGTCAGTCGTATCATGAATCATCAGACTCATCACCTCGACCTCTTCTTCGACCTGGACTGGACGCGCAAGAGTACGATGGCCAGCTATGGACACGATATCGAGTGCTCGTGGCTGTTGCACGAAGCCGCGCTGGTTGTCGGTGATCATGAGCTTCTGGCTCAGGTAGAGCCGATAGTCCAGGCTATAGCTGCAGCCAGCGAGGGTGGACTGCAGAACGATGGTTCAATGGTCTATGAGACAGGTGACGACGACCGCCACTGGTGGGTACAAGCCGAGACGATAGTTGGTTTAGTAAATCTCTATCAGCACTTTAGTGATGACGCTGCTTTGGCTAAAGCCCTTCGCTGTTGGGATTACGTCAAGACATATCTCATCGACCATGAGCGCGGCGAATGGCATTGGAGCGTTCGAGCCGATGGTCGCGTGAACCTTGATGACGATCATGCCGGACCTTGGAAATGTCCTTACCACAACAGCCGTATGTGCTTGGAGATTATGGAGCGTTTCGCTGACGTTAAATGAGCCCAATCGAGCCAAGTGACTTCGTAATGCTAACAAATAATTGAACCTAAACGAACGTGTAAAGCTAACGAACACAGTCAAGTACAATGATCAGCCAAGACTATAAGCATGAGCCCGTTGCAATCCGTGAGATTACGCCGCTGACGGACAGCGACTGCTTCTATGTAGCCGACCGTCATAAGTCGGCCTTCGACTTTCCCATTCATTGCCATCATGAGTATGAACTCAATTTCACT
>CADCOX010000099.1 GCA_902803195.1 uncultured Bacteroidales bacterium | reverse complement strand
ATGCCCAGATGGCGGAATCGGTAGACGCGCTGGTCTCAAACACCAGTGGGGCAACCCGTGCCGGTTCGACCCCGGCTCTGGGTACTATGAAGTTGATTTGCAAAACAAGCATGGATGCTATAACACAACAAGTTATAGCATCCTTTGTTTTTGTCCCTTATTATTCTTTGTCGACAAGGGGTAGCCAATTCGACTTATTTGTGGGTCTTTGTGCAAGAATAAAGTGCCAAGAGACCTGACTTTGAGCCGTAAATAACAGAATATTAGAGTCGCCGAATATAGATGTCGCGATAGTAGACTTTGCTGCCGTGAGCTTGAAGTTCTATTTGATCTACTGGGAAGATGGGACGCGCGCGATCCCAATAGTTCTCAAGGACGACGTTGTCCACGACGAGAATGCCATTAAGGCGCACGGTGACACGATCGCCGACCATGCGAATATAGAAAGAATTCCACTCGCCCAAGGGATTATCGGCTACAACGAGGGGCGTGCTGCGATTCTGCTTGTTGTTATAGAGTCCACCAGAGCCTACTTCAGCGCCAACATTAGTACGTGCAATGTCCCATATCTGCACCTGTGGTGTACCTCGAAGGTAGATGCCGGCATCAGGCTCCTTGCCTGTGGGATCGAGACGCCAGTCAACGAGCATCTCGAAGTCGGCATACTGCTCGACAGTACATATATTGTCGAAACCCGTGCCCACGTAAGCGAGGAGCCCGTCCTCTACTTTCCAGTCATCGCGCATTCGACGGTCAGCTTCTATTTGTTTCTCGGCCAATTGTACAGGTGTCATACGCTCACGTGCTATGGGATTCTCTACGAGGCCTTTCCATCCAGTGAGGTCGCGGCCGTTGAAATGGCTGACAAAGCCTTCAACGGGCTCTTTGGCCAGATAGGCGTAAATGGCCTTTCGCTGCTTGCCGCTGACGAATGGGAGCGCGCGTGCCAACAGGTGGCGAGTCAGATGACCGTCAAAGTCCGGGTGTGAGAGTGCAATATCGGCTACACCGCGTGCAGCTTGGCGACAAAGGGTTTCGTTGTCGAAGTGCTGGGCTAAGGTTGTCATAGCAACGAAGGTTCCGGTCTGAGTCATCTCACTCAGAATGGCGCGTTGCTGTTTAACATCTGAGGTTTGCTCCATTTGATGACGGAGGGCGATAAGACGGTTTTCGGGCGTGAGGGTTTGAGCCTGTACACTGGATGCACTGAGAGTGCAGAAGAAGAGGAGGGTGCAAAGGATAGGTTTCATAGGTTAAGGGTTGATAGGTGGTTGTTAGGGTTGAAAGGGATTGAAGGTTATGTAGGAGTACTGCAAGACGTGATAACAGGAGTGAGGGGCTTATGATTGACCTTCGTATTCGCGATAGAAGGCATCAGCTGTTTGCTCGAGTTCAGCGTACCACGCCTCGCCGAAGCGTCGGATGAGCGGTTCACGCAGGAAGCGATAGACAGGTATACCCATCTCGCGGCCACGTTTGTAGGCGGCATCGCACACAGCCCAATGGTGGAGATTGAGCCCGATGAGCCCACCTCCGAAATGCTTCTCACGAATAGGATAGAGCGCGCAGGAGATGGGTTTCATGAAACGCGAGCGCCCTTCACGACACGCTTTTTCGAGAGCACAAAGGCAACAGCCCTCTGGCAGATCGGGAACCTGCGATGGAGGATAGTTGTAATAGGTGAAGACACAATCCTTGCCGTTGACAATGGAGGTGACAAGTTCGCCCTCTAGGTCGGTGTAGGCTACGCCTTGGCGATCAACAACGGACTGCGCCATTGCCGACATCTGGGGCCATGCGGCATCAAGGGCCCCCTCGATCTCTGCGACCTCATCGGGCGTCACAGGAGCACCGGCATCGCCCTCGATGCAGCAAGCCCCGCCACAGGCCGAGAGGTCGCAGCAGAAATACTCTGTCAGGAGGGACGTGGAGATAAGGACTCCACCGACGTCGAGGATAGGAATATGCTTCATGTGTTGACGAGTTGACGAGTTGACGAGTTGACAAGTTGTCGAGTTACCACTTTATGGGCGTTTGGCCATGAGCGACGAGGTAGTCGTTGCAGAGTTGGAAGTGATGGTTGCCGAGGAAACCTCGGTAGGCCGAAAGAGGTGAAGGATGAGCGGAGCGCAGTACAAGATGACGTTGAGGGTCGATGAAGGCGGCTTTCTGACCTGCATAGGAACCCCAGAGCAGGAATACGAGATGGGCACGTTCTATGGCGAGAGCGCGAATGGCTGCATCGGTGAGTTCTTCCCATCCTCGGCGTTGGTGAGAACCAGCCTGCCCGCGGCGTACAGTCAACGTCGCGTTGAGCAGCATAACTCCTTGCCGAGCCCAGCGGGTAAGGTCGCCCGAGGCTGGAGCAGGCGTGCCGAACTCACTCTGTATCTCAGCATAAATATTCTTCAGCGATGGCGGCAGGACGACGCCTTCGGGCACCGAGAACGAGAGCCCCATGGCTTGACCAGGCTCATGATAGGGGTCTTGACCAAGGATAACAACCTTCACACGATCGAAGGGGGTTGAATTGAAGGCATTGAAAATCTTACTGCCCGGAGGGTAGCAGGGACCTGCAGCATACTCCTGCCTCACGAAATTCGTGAGATCTGCAAAATAAGGTTTGTCGAACTCCGGCTGTAGGCGCTGCCGCCAGCTCTCTTCAATCTTTACGGTCATGGGGAATAGGGTGATAAGGAATAAGGTATAGAGTAGTAAAAGAGAAAAAGCATGGCAAAGAACCTTCGGCCACGGAAGGAAGGGAAGAGGAAGGGTGCACTATCCCACTGTTCCCTCAAGCGAGACGCTGAGCAGCTTCTGTGCCTCGACGGCGAACTCCATGGGCAGCTTGTTAAGGACGTCCTTGGCGTAGCCGTTGACGATGAGCCCAATGGCTTCCTCCTCGGGGATGCCCCGTTGCTGACAGTAGAAGAGTTGGTCCTCGCTGATCTTGGAGGTCGTGGCCTCATGCTCGACGATGGCCGATGGGTTCTGCACGTCCATATAAGGGAAGGTGTGGGCGCCACAGGTCGAAGAGAGCAGGAGGCTATCGCAGGAACTATAGTTGCGGGCATCCTCGGCCTTCGGAGCTACGCGTACGAGACCTCGATAGCTGTTCTGCGAGCGTCCTGCACTGATGCCTTTCGATATGATGGTGGAACTGGTGTTCGGAGCGAGATGAATCATCTTGGTTCCAGTGTCGGCCTGTTGGTAATTATTGGTGACAGCCACGCTGTAGAACTCAGCCTGCGAACCCTCGCCAGCGAGGACGCACGATGGGTATTTCCACGTGATGGCCGAGCCCGTCTCGACCTGTGTCCACGAGAGTTTGGACTTCTCCCCACGCAAGAGGCCGCGTTTCGTGACCAGGTTAAGAACTCCGCCGCGTCCGTCTTTGTCGCCTGGATACCAGTTTTGGACAGTAGAATACTTCACCTCAGCACGATTCTCTACAACAATCTCAACGATGGCGGCATGCAACTGGTTCTCATCGCGCATGGGCGCCGTGCAGCCTTCGAGGTAGCTGACGTAGGCGTCGTCATCGGCCACAATGAGAGTGCGTTCGAATTGTCCTGTTCCCTGCGCATTGATACGAAAATAAGTACTCAGTTCCATGGGACAACGCACACCCTTGGGGATGTAGACAAATGAGCCATCGGAGAAGACTGCACTATTGAGGGCGGCAAAGAAGTTGTCGCGATAAGGGACGACTGAGCCAAGATAACGGCGCACGAGTTCGGGGTGCTGGCGCACGGCTTCGCTGATGGAGCAGAAGATGATTCCCTGCTGGGCCAATCGTTCGCGGAAAGTGGTCTTGACTGAGACGCTGTCCATGACGGCATCGACGGCTGTACCGCTGAGGGCGAGACGCTCCTCGAGGGGGATGCCAAGTTTATCAAACGTGCGCATCAGTTCGGGGTCGATCTCATCAAGACTCTTGGGACCTTGACGCTTCTTAGCTGTCGTGGGGTCGGCATAGTAGGAGATAGCCTGATAGTCAATAGGAGGCATCTGCAGATGTCCCCATGAGGGCTGCTGCAGAGTCTGCCAATAACGGAAGGCTTTCAGTCGGAACTCCAGCAGCCATGCTGGTTCACCTTTCTTCTCAGAAATCAGACGCACGGTGTCCTCGGTGAGTCCGCGGTCGATGATCTCGGTCTCGATGTCGGTCGTGAACCCATACTCGTAGGCTTTGTCGGCCACTGAGCGGACGAAAGCGTTGGCATCCTCCGTTGATGGCGACGACGCTGCCGTCTCGCGCTGAGTTTTCAGTTGTTCGTCACGATTACCTTCCATTTGATTGTCTTTCGGTTCTGTCATTTGACTATCACTCATCAGCATGAGGGGCTTCAGCTTTCTGCCATTGGGTCTTAGCAAGGTCGAAAGCGATGGAAGTGGTGCGCTTGAGGGGCTCGAAGAGGATGGAGTTCTGCTGTGACTCCTCCTTCACCAAATGGGTGATGGCCAACACGTTGCAGAGTGCACCGAGGATGATTGCATACTTAACTATACTGACGAGGGCACCACCAAGGTTGTTGACACCCTCGAGTCCTATCCACTCCAGAACCTTGGTGAGGAGCGAACCCAGGATACCCAGCAGGATGGGTACGCCCATCCATATCAAGGCGAAGGCGACGATGCTGGCGATACTCGGTGAAGTGCCGATGCGAGGCGCCAACTCATAGCCCACCTGCTCATAGAGCAGATGAGCTACGTAAAGGCCCACGAAAACACCTATGAGGCCGAGTACCTCTTTAAGGAGACCATTGCTCCATCCTTTCCATGCGCCCACGACGAGCACGAGGACGAAAAGAATATCAAATCCGTTCATAAGACCTCCTTACAACTTCGCTTTCACTTCTATCTCCTGGAAGGTTTCGATGGTGTCACCCTCGCGAATATCGCTATAGTTGACCAGCGAAATACCACATTCGAAGTTGGTCGACACTTCCTTTACATCATCCTTAAAGCGCTTAAGGGCATCGATTGCACCTGTGTGGATGACGATACCGTCGCGGATGACGCGTGCCTTGTTCGTTCGACTGACTTTGCCGTCGATGACGTAAGCACCGGCCACAGTTCCGACCTTGGAGATATGGAATACCTGACGAACCTCGAGCTGAGCTGTGATCTCTTCCTTGAGTTCAGGCGCAAGCATACCTTCCATGGCCTCCTTCACTTCCTCGATGGCATCATAGATGATGCTGTAGGTGCGTATCTCGACGCCCTGCTGTTCAGCAGCCTTGCGAGCTTGAGCCGACGGGCGAACTTGGAAGGCTACGATGATGGCATCGGAAGCGGCAGCCAGCGAGACGTCGTTCTCGGAAATCTGGCCGACGGCTTTGTGGATGACATTGACGGCAATCTTCTCGGTAGAGAGTTTGATAAGCGAATCGCTGAGGGCCTCGATAGAACCATCGACGTCGCCCTTGACGATAACATTGAGTTCCTGGAAGCCACCCTGCTCGATACGACGTCCAATCTCGTCGAGCGTCAAGTGGTGCTGAGTACGGATGCCCTGTTCGCGGGCCAGCTGTTCGCGCTTCGAAGCGATTTCGCGAGCCTCTTGGTCGGTGTCCATCACATGGAAGGTATCGCCAGCCTGCGGGGCGCCGTTCAGTCCGAGCACGGTAGCCGCCTCGGCGGGGCCAATCTCCTTGATGCGCTGACCACGCTCATTGAACATCGCCTTGATGCGTCCGTAGTTGGTGCCGGCCAAGAGGATATCGCCCACGTGGAGCGTACCATTGGAGCACAGGACGGTGGCGACATAACCACGGCCTTTGTCCAACGACGACTCGATGATAGAGCCCGTAGCTTTGCGGTTGGGGTTGGCCTTAAGGTCCAGCATCTCGGCTTCGAGCAACACCTTCTCCATCAGTTCAGGCACGCCCATACCTTTCTTGGCGCTAATATCCTGACTCTGATATTTGCCACCCCAATCCTCGACAAGGAAGTTCATCTGAGCCAGATGCTCCTTGATCTTCTCGGGGTTAGCGGCAGGCTTGTCAATCTTGTTGATGGCGAAGACGATGGGCACGCCAGCAGCCACGGCGTGATTGATGGCCTCCTTGGTCTGCGGCATGATGTCATCGTCCGCAGCGATGATGATGATGGCGACGTCTGTGACCTGTGCACCACGGGCACGCATGGCTGTGAACGCCTCATGACCAGGGGTGTCAAGGAAGGTAATATGACGGCCGTCATCGAGTTTAACGTTGTAAGCACCAATATGTTGAGTGATGCCTCCAGCCTCACCGGCAATGACATTGGTCTTGCGAATGTAGTCGAGCAGCGATGTCTTGCCGTGGTCGACATGACCCATGACGGTAACAATCGGGGCACGCGGCACAAGGTCGGCCTCATCATCAGCCACCTCGGTGACAGCCTCACTGACGTCGGCCGAGACGAACTCGGTCTGATAGCCGAACTCATCAGCCACAAGGTCGATGGTCTCCTTGTCCATACGCTGATTGATACTGACCATGACACCCAAGCTCATGCAGGTACCAATGACCTGCGTGACAGGGATGTTCATCATCGAAGCCAACTCATTGGCGGTGACGAACTCGGTCAACTTCAGAATCTTGGATTCCTGTTCCTGCTGTTCGAGCTCAGCCTCTATACCAGCTCGGATGTTCTCGCGTTTCTCGCGACGATATTTGGCGCCCTTGCCCAGGGTCTTGTTCTTACCTGCCGTGAGGCGCGCCAGCGTCTCGCGGACCTGCTTGGCCACCTCCTCTTCGCTCTGCTCGGGCGTGATGATAGGCTCCTTCGGCTGGTTCTTCTTGCGACGCTTGCCTTCGCCCTTGGCGGGTTGGTTGCTTTGGGACTGCTGGCTGCCCTTCTTCTTCTGGCCACCACCTTGGTTCTGCTGCTTGGCCGCTTCGGCATTGATGTCGACGCGTTCGCCTTTCTTCTTGTTGCGACGGCTCTCACCCTGAGCGCCAGTTTGAGCGGTGCCCTGGCTTCCGTTGCCGCCCTTCTTGCGCTTCTTGCTGCGGGCAGGACGCGTGCTCTGATTCAGGGAGTCAAGGTCGATGTGACCTTTGATGTTGAGGGTGAGCGGGGGTTCAGAAGGTCCTTTGACGCGATAGACGCCGTCTACCTCTTCCAACTCAATGGCACCCTTCTTCTTCTTGCCCGCCGAGGCCGCAGCACCTTCGGCAGATGCTCCGCTGGCGGCAGGAGCCTCATCTTCAACATGGGCTGTCTGAGCGGCCTCGGTTGTGGGCTCGGCCGCAGGAGCAGCCTGAGTCTCAGGCGCGGGACTGGCCTTGGGTTCAGCCTTTACGGCAGGAGCGGCTTCAGCCTTCTGTTCAGGTTTCGGTTCGGGCTTGGCCTCAACCTTGGGTTTGGGGTTGAGGTCGATGTGACCGACTATCTTGGGGCGCTTCACCTCTGTCAGCGGCAGCGCCTTGTCGTCCTCGGTCAGTACGATAGTTTCTTTCTTTTCCTTGGCTTTGCGAGCCGTGGAGATCTTCTGCGCCTGAGCGAGCAGACCTTTATCCTTGTTGAACTCAGCTTGGACAAGGGCGTATTGCTCATCGGTGATTGTAGCATTAGGATTGGGCTCTACGTCAGTGAATCCCTTTTTCTTCAGGAAGTCCACGAGGGTTTGCAGTCCGACGCTACATTCTTTGGTTACTTTATTGATTCTTATAGGCATATACTAATATTATTGTGAAAAGTGAAAAGTGAAAAGTGAAAAATTCATGTGTAAAGTGCAAAAGTGTAAAGTGTGAAGCCAGGACCTGCACTTTACACCTTTCATTTTTAACTTTCAGCGGGTGCGTCATTCTCCACTTCGTCCTCGGGGAATTCAGCACGAAGGATGCGCAGTACCTCATCGACCGTCTCCTCTTCGAGGTCGGCGTTCTTGATAAGCATCTCACGCGGAGCCTCAAGCACGGAGCGGGCTGTTGTCCAGCCATTCTTCTTGAGTTCCTCGATAACCCACTCGTCAATCTCGTCCTTGAAATCATCGAGGTGGATATCGTCGCCGAGCATCTCGTCCTCGCCCTCGGGCAATTCGCGATAGACGTCGATGACGGTGTCGGTGAGCATAGATGCCAGACGGATGTTCAGGCCGCCCTTACCGATAGCGAGGCTGACCTGGTCGGGGTCAAGATAGACTTCACAGTGCTTCGACTCTTGATCGAGGTTGATACTGTTGATCTCGGCGGGACCGAGAGCACGCGCGATGAGCAACTGCAGGTTGGAGGTCCACTGGATGACGTCGAGATTCTCGCCGCGCAGCTCGCGCACAATACCATGAACACGGCTGCCACGCACACCAACACAGGCGCCTACGGGATCCACGCGATCGTCGAAGCTCTCAACGGCTATCTTAGCGCGTTCGCCAGGAACACGCGCAATCTTGCGGATGGTGATGATGCCCTCAGCAATCTCAGGCACCTCAGCTTCGAGCAGGCGCTGAAGGAAAACAGGACTCGTGCGCGAGAGGATGATCTTGGGGTTGCCGGTCGAGTTGTCCACTCGTGCTACAACGGCACGAGCGGGCTCACCCTTACGGAAGAAATCGCCCGGAATCTGCTCGTTCTTCGGCAGCAGGAGTTCATTGCCCTCCTCGTCCAACAGCAGGATTTCCTTGTGCCACACTTGATAGACCTCGGCTGAGATGATATCGCCGACCATATCCTTGTACTTGTTGTAGAGTGCATCATGTTCGAGCTCAAGGATGCGCGAGGCCAGCGTCTGACGGAGCGTCAAGATAGCACGTCGGCCGAAACGCGAGAAGTCGACGGGCTCCGACACGTCCTCACCCACCTCGTAGTCATCAGCTATCTGACGCGCCTCGCTGAGCGAGATCTGCATGTTGGGGTCGGTCACTTCATCGTCGGGAACAACTGTACGATTCTGGTAGATTTCGAAGTCGCCTTTGTCGGGGTTGACAATGACGTCGTAGTTCTCGTCGGTCCCCTTCATCTTGGCGATGACATTTCGGAAACTCTCCTCGAGCACGCTCACCAGGGTGGCGCGATCGATGCCTTTAGTCTCTTTGAACTCGGTGAAAGTGTCAACGAGTTCATTGTTTGCTTTTTTTGCCATTATATAGTTTTTGTTTAATGTTTCGTTTTTCGTGTCGGCTGCCTTAGTTATTGGAAAGACATTCCACCAAAAGGAGCCGACGTTCAGTAGTGATGATTACAGCTTCGCGTGTAGCACGGACTATTTGAAGTCGATGAGATAGCGGCCGCTCTTGACATCGCTCATATTCAGTTTGACATCGACATCCTGAAGGACGGGGCGCTTCTTGCCTTCGACCTGCACTTTCTGACGCGTCGTCAGTACTACACCCTCGGCATCGGCCTCCTGCAGGATGCCCTTGAGTTTGCGGCCATCGGTCGTGACAATCTCTATGGATTTGCCAATATGGTTCTGCCATTGACGAAGCACCTTGAAAGGTTGTCCCAAACCGGCACTTCCCACTTCGAGTTCGTAGTCCTCATCGTCGCGCGAGAGGTGGTCCTCGATGAAACGAGAGAGTTGCACGCAGTCCTCAATCCATACGCCATCGGCTTGGTCGATCTCGACAGTAATGCAGTCATCGGGCGTGATGGTCAGGTCAGTCAGGAAATACTCTTTTCCGTCGAGCCATTCCTCGACGAGTGCTTTCACTTTGTTAACGTCAATCATTGTCGTTGATGAGAGTTTGTTTGAATAAGATGGTTATTATCTGAATGAGATGATCTTCTTTACGAGCGAAGCGAAGAACCTGTGCGGCCCCTCGCTTCATCATTTTGCGCTGCAAAAGTAGTTAGAAAATCTCGGATATGCAAGAAAATCAGCGATTTTTTCGCCTTTACAGCCTTCTTTTCGTGCGTACGCACCATTTTAGGCCGTTAGCCCATCCGTTTCTTGTCGAAAAGAGGCGTCTCAAGTGCGGTCATCGCCTTTGAAGAATTGGCGCCAATCGCCTTTTTTGCTCTTCTTGCTCTTGGGTTCGAAATCGCCTTGCTGTTTGCGTTTCTTGCCCGTTCTTTTGTCGGATTTGCGCTGGCCGGAGCCCTTGGCTTGTGCTTTCTCGAAGCGACGTTGAGCCCTGTTCTTCGTACCCTTCGCGCTGGGCTCGGCAGGAGCCGACGCAGGCTCGGCTATGTCAACGCCGATACGGCGCCCTTTGACTGTGAGGCCCTTGAGACCTTTCAGCACACGGTCAGCCTCCTCTTCGGGCACTTCAAAGAACGAGAACGTCGGTCGTAGGTCGATGCGCCCGAGCTCCACTTTGGGTCCGGGACAGCGGTTGTTGACAAGCCCGATAATCTCGCGAGCGTAGAAACCGTCAACCTTACCAAGCGTAATGAAGATGCGCGTGAAGCCCTCTTCAGGTTCGTGGTCGCCTTCGGCACGGCGGCGGTCGCCCTTGCTGCCATTAGCTTCGCCTTTCTCACGACGGCTCTTGCCTTTCTCATCTGGGTTAATCTCCTCAATGTCAGGTGCTGCAGCGTAGTAGCGGAGGAAGCGACTGAATTCACGGCTGATGATGCGACGCATAAGATCGTCCTTGTCCAGCCACTCCAACTTGCGGCGCACTTCGGGAAGGAAGTCGGCAATCTCCTCTTCGTCCACCTCCACGCGCTCGATGTCGTCAATGACCTTCCACAACTGCTTCGAACAGATTTCTTTAGGCGATGGCAGCGTACCGCGCACGAACTCTTTCTTGATCGTACGTTCGACGTCGCGGATGCGGCTGCGCTCACGCTGATGGACGATGCAGATGCTCGTTCCTTTCTTGCCCGCACGCCCCGTACGGCCACTGCGGTGAGTGTAGTTCTCGATATCCTCGGGCATACCGTAGTTGATCACGTGCGTCAGGTCGTCAACATCCAACCCACGCGCCGCAACATCCGTGGCTACGAGCAACTGAATGCGGTGTTGGCGGAATCGCTGCATCGTCAAGTCGCGCTGTTGCTGCGAGAGGTCGCCGTGGAGCGCATCGGCGTTGTAACCATCCTGAATCAGTTTGTCCGCAATCTCCTGTGTTTCTAGGCGTGTACGGCAGAAGATGATGGCATAGATCTTCGGGTAGTAGTCTACTATGCGCTTCAGTGCCAAATACTTATCGCTCGCTCGTACCATATAGTAAATATGGTTGACGTGCTCCGCACCTTCGTTTCGACTGCCGACGACAATCTCGCGCGCCTCGTGAAGATAGTTCTTGGCGATGCGCTCAATCTCGCGGCTCATGGTCGCCGAGAACAAGAGTGTTGTATGGGCGGAGGGAACGCCCTCGAGTATGGCGTCGATGCTCTCCGAAAAACCCATAGAAAGCATTTCGTCGGCCTCATCGAGGATAACCGTCTGCACCTGCTCCAGCTGAGCGACGCCACGGTACATGAGGTCGATGAGTCGGCCTGGCGTTGCGACAATGATATGCACGCCCTGTCGGAGGGCTCTCAACTGAGGCTCGAAATTGGCACCGCCATAGACAGGCAGGATGCGCACCTCGGGCAGGTACTTGGCAAAAGATTCCAGGTCGTCGGCAATTTGCAGGCACAGTTCACGCGTCGGCGACAGAATGATCGCTCGCGGGGCTACAGGCTCCGTGTCGGCACTCAGCCTCTGCAACAGTGGCAGACCGTAGGCTGCGGTCTTACCCGTCCCAGTTTGTGCGAGCGCCACCAGGTCTTGATCGCTGCTCAGTTGATGAGGAATGACGGCTTCCTGCACTGGCATGGGTGCCTCGAAACCGAGTTCGTTGATGGCCTTGAGCAGAGGTTCGCTCAGGCCAAGTTCTTGGAATGTAATCATGCTAAATTTGATAGAAAAAAAGTCCGCACGCTCCGAAGAGACATGCGGACCACGCCCTAAGCGCTCCAGGATGGGCTTGAACCAACGACCCCCTGATTAACAGTCAGGTGCTCTAACCAACTGAGCTACTGAAGCAGTGCTATTCTGAGTTTGGTGCGCTCCAGGATGGGCTTGAACCAACGACCCCCTGATTAACAGTCAGGTGCTCTAACCAACTGAGCTACTGAAGCAGTCCTTTTCGACCTCTCGAGAGAGAAGGAAAAGCCTAAAACAAGGTTAAAAAACAACGTTTTCAGGCTTTTTTCTCAGAATTGCGGGGCAAAAGTAGTGCTTTTCTCAAAAATAAACAATAATTTTGCAGAAAATTTTTCAAAGAATGGCAAAAATCATAGGAATTGGCAACGCGTTGGTGGATATTTTAGTCCATTTAGACGACGAAAACCTCCTTAATGAACTCCGATTGGTCAAGGGAGGGATGACGCTCATCGACGACAACGCGCTTACACACATTAGGAATATGTTCGCACGTATGCACGCGCAACGCGCTACGGGCGGAAGTGCCTCCAACACGATCCATGCCCTCAGCGCTCTTGGCGACGCTACGGGCTTCGTTGGCTCTGTCGGCGATGACGACCTCGGCCACTTCTACGCCAGCTGCATGGCAGAGCGGGGCATCGTCGCCAACCTGAGCGTGCAGGCAGGACTGAGCACGGGTGTCGCCTCTACGTTCATCACGCCCGATGGCGAGCGAACCTTCGCCACCTTCCTCGGTGCTGCAGCTCACGTGGAAGCCGAAGGGCTACGACAGTTGCTGGACCGCCAGCCCGAGGCTGAAATCCTGCATGTCGAAGGCTACCTTGTTCAAGACCACGACCTCATCCTCGACATCCTCCGTACGGCCAAGGCGGCGGGGCTGCGCGTCAGCTATGACCTGGCATCTTGGAATATTGTACGCGACGACCACGACTTCATCTACGACCTCGTGCGCGATTACGTCGACATCGTCTTCGCCAACGAGGAGGAGGCCACGGCTTTCAGCGGCAAGACAGATCCGAATATCTCCCTTCAGCACCTGGGCGAACTCACCGACATCGCAGTCGTGAAAGTAGGTAAGCGAGGTGCTCAGGCACAGCAGAATTTCAGCGACCATAGCATATATGCCTTCGCTCCCGGACTCGTACGCAAGGCCGTCGACACGACAGCGGCTGGCGACTTCTTCGCGGCCGGTTTTCTGCACGGACTTATCCACGGCGAGAGCCTGCGCACATGCCTCCACTTTGGCAACTGCACAGCGGCCGAGGTCATTCAGGTCATGGGCACGCAGGTCAGCGCCGAACGATTGCGTGCAAGCCTCAACTCCAATGATTAACCACACTCAGACGATGAAACGACAACACACGCTCATCACAGCACTCACGCTCATTCTGCTGTCTGCCACGGCACCGTCAGCATCAGCCCAGCAACGTCAGCAGACGGGCTTCGATATCTCGCGCAATCTCGAGATCTTCGCCGACATCTACCGCCAACTTGATTTGTTCTACGTCGACAGCCTCTCAGCCGACACGGCCGTACAATGGGCTATCAACGGGATGTTGGCCGAGATAGACCCCTTCACCAAATACTACCCCGACGATGACCAGGACGAACTCAAGATGATGGCCACGGGCCGCTACGCGGGCATCGGAGCCCTCATCCGTGCTTATAAGAAAGAAGACCGCGCCGTCGTCGAGGAACCCTACGAAGGCTGCCCGGCACAAGAGGCGGGCGTCCGCGCCGGCGACGTCATCCAGAGCATCGACGGCAAGGACATCAAAGGATGGCCAGTCAACAAGGTGAGCGAGACCTTGCGTGGCGAACCGGGTACAACCTTCGAGCTCATCGTGAAGCGCCCTGGCGAGAAGAAGCCGAGGGCCTTCAAGATCACACGTCGGCAGATACAGTTGCCGTGCATCCCTTGGTACGGGATTGTTGACGACGAAGCCCACATCGGCTACCTCTACCTGACCGAGTTCACCGACAAATGTGCTCGCGAGGTGCGTCACGCCATCCTCGACATGAAACAGCAAGGCATGCGGAGCCTCATCTTCGACCTGCGCGACAATGGCGGCGGGTCGGTCAGCGAGGCCGTGGAGATTGTCGGTATGTTTGTCCCTCGGGGCAGCCTCGTCGTCTCCACAAAGGGCAAGGTGCCCGCCACCTGTCACGACTACGCTACGCCGGCCGAACCCATCGACACCCTCATGCCTGTAGCCGTCCTCGTGAACGGAGCCACCGCCTCGGCATCTGAAATCGTTGCCGGAGCCCTACAGGACATGGACCGTGCAACGATTCTCGGCCAGCGCACTTATGGCAAAGGCCTCGTACAAGGCATCCGCGAACTACCTTATCGCGGACAGCTTAAGATTACCACCGCCCGCTATTACATCCCCTCTGGACGTTGCATCCAAGCCTACGACTACCGCCACCGCACCGCCGACGGCGCAGCCACTACGCTTCCCGATAGCCTCACGCGTGAGTTCAAGACCCGCAGCGGCCGCATCGTCCGCGACGGAGGCGGCATCCAGCCCGACAGCCTCCTCGCCACTGACTCCGTGCCTACTATGGTCTACGACCTCACGGCAGCCGATGTCTTCTTCGATTACGTCACCGACTACGCCGCAGCTCATCCCTCCATCGCGCCCGCCGGACAATTCCATCTGACGGATGACGAATGGAACGCGTTCGCCACCAAAGTAACGGCCAGCGATTTCACCTACAACGGACGTACGGCAGCTGCTCTGGAAAGCCTGCGCAAGCTCGCTCACTTCGAGGGGCGCGACATCGAGGCGCAGGCTGAGTTCGATGCCCTGGAGGCCAAACTCAAGCAGAATGACCTCGCCACCGACCTCCAACGCTTCCGCGAACACATTCAGCCTTACCTCGAGACCGAGATTGTCAGTCGCTACTACTATCAGCGTGGCGCGCTCCAGCAGACCATCGATCGCGACAAAGGCATTCAGAAAGCCATCAAAACGCTAAAATGACGCCTCGTCTTCGAATGATTCGAATGTCTAATCTATAAAAGGACTCGTCCGCTCGCCCGCTTAGCGTTTGCGACGCTTCTACGAGCGAAGCGAATCTGAAGAACTCGTCAACTATCCCCTCGTCAACTAAAAACCATCTATAATGCGTAAACGTAAAGCTCAAAAAACCAATCAAGCCATTATGCGCGGTGTCATCGCGATGGCACTCGTCGTGCTACTCGTAGCTTATCTCTTCCTCACACTCATCTCGTGCTCGCCCAGCGGCTCCACCTTCCGAGTCGAAGGTACGGTCGACGGAGCTGAGGATTCGGTGCTCGTCGTCGAGGCGATGACCCTCGAAGGCATCCAACCTCTCGATTCCGTTCGCCTTCATGCCGACGGAGCCTTCGCCTTCAATCTGCCCGCAGCCCCGCAGGACTCCACCTCAACTCCCGAGTTCTACCGGCTTCGCATCGCCAACCAAGTGATTAACTTCGTCGTCGATTCCACCGAGACCATCACCATCAAGGCTCCCTTCCAGCGGATGGCCTCCGACTACGACGTGCAAGGCAATGAGGCGTCGCGCACGATGAAGACGCTCACGCTGCTCAACATCCAGCTGCAGCAACAGTTCCAGCGCCTGCGTGCCGACAACACGCTCTCGGCCCTCGAGAAGGTCGAACGTATGCAAGCCCTCGTCGACGAGTACAAGCAGACGCTCAAGCGCGACTACATCCTGCGCGACCCGGCTTCGCCAGCTGCTTACTTCGCTCTCTTCCAGACCGTCGGCGGGCAGCTCCTCTTCGACCCCGAGACCGACAAAAGCGATGTGCAATATTTCGCAGCCGTAGCTACTCAATGGGATGTCCTCTATCCCGCTGCTGCACGCACCGAGAACCTGCGCAACATTGCCTTGCGCGGACTGCGCAACACGCGACAAGTGCGACCCGTGGAGATCGAACTGCCCCAGGACAAGATTCGCGAGACGGGAATCATCGACTTCGGCTTCCCCGACATTCAGGGACGGGAGCGCCGGCTGTCCGACCTTCATGACTACGTCGTTCTCCTCGACTTCACCGCCTACGCACTCCCGCAGAGCCAGCAGCGCATCATCCTCCTGCGCGAGCTCTACAACAAGTACCACAGCCGCGGACTCGAGATCATGCAAGTGTCGCTCGATGCCGACGAGCACTACTGGAAGACCATGAGCGAACAACTGCCGTGGGTCTGCGTCTGGTGCAGCGAAGGGCTGGCCAATGACATCGTACGCATCTACGACGTCAACGCCCTGCCCGCTTACTTCCTCGTCGGACGAGGGTCGGAGATGAATGCGCGCGGCGAGAACATAGACAATCTTGAAAAGGCCATAGAGAGGCTACTTTGACATTTTTTTGCCTAAAAATTTGGAGCGTATTGAATTAACTCCTACCTTTGCGCCGCCAAAGACATCAGAAAGGGCTTCCGCTAACACTCAAGCGGAGGTCTTTTCCTTTTGTCTACCGCCGCTTATAAACCGACTCTACGCCATCAACTGTAAACTCAAAACTAAAACAATTATATGGCTTACATGACCCAGAAGGGCTACGACCGACTCGTAGCCGAACTCCACCAGCTGGAAGCGGTGGAGCGTCCCAAGGCATCCGCCGCCATCGCCGAGGCACGCGATAAAGGCGACCTTAGCGAGAACGCTGAGTACGATGCCGCCAAGGAGGCACAGTCCCTCCTCGAAATGAAAATTACGCAGCTCAAGGCCGTGATTGCCGATGCTAAGATCATCGACACGAGCAAACTCAATGCCGACACGGTACAGATCCTCAGCCGCGTAGAACTGAAGAATGTGAAGAACGGAGCCAAGATGGCTTACACCATCGTCTCAGAGACCGAGGCCAACCTCCGCGAGGGCAAGATTTCTGTCAAGACGCCCATCGCACAAGGCCTCCTCGGCAAGAAAGTAGGCGAAGTAGCCGAAATCAAGGTGCCCCAGGGGCTCATCAACCTCGAGATTCTCGGCATCAGCTTCGAAGAGTAGTCCGCTCGACCTCTGCTCGTTTCGACCCATCGAAGAACATTCCAACGTTTCAACTCTTCAACTCTTCAACTTTTCAACTTTTCCGCTCGAGTTCTGCTCGCTTCGACCCATCGAAGAACTTTTCAACTTTTCCGCTCGGCTTGCCGCTTCTTCGAGCGCAAGCGAGTCTGAAGAACTTCTCAACTTTTCAACTTCTCTATGGCAACCATATTCTCCAAGATCGCTGCTGGTGAGATTCCCAGCTACTGCTGCGCCGCCGACGATGAGTTCTACGCCTTCCTCGACATCAATCCGATGGTGAAAGGCCACACCCTCGTCATCCCCCGTCGCGAAGTCGATTACATCTTCGACCTTACCGACGACGAGATCGCCCGCCTCCATGTCTTTGCAGCCCGCGTGGCTCGCGCCATCAAGTGCGTCATCCCCTGCGTCAAGGTCGGCGAGGCTGT
>CADCOX010000098.1 GCA_902803195.1 uncultured Bacteroidales bacterium | reverse complement strand
ATCTTAACATTAAACAAAAAATGGAAAACATGAAGAACCGAGTATTGGTTGTTCCCGACGTCCATGGACGGACGTTCTGGAAGGAAGGAGTAAGCAAGTGGCTGGAGGACGTCGACAAGGTGGTGTTTCTGGGCGATTATCTCGACCCGTATGAATACCATCTGCCAGATGCACTCTATGCGAACCTGATGGAGATTATCGAGTTGAAACGAAGGGAACCGGAGAAGGTGGTGCTGCTGAAGGGCAACCACGACGAGCATTACGCCTCCAGATTGTTCCGCGAGTTGGGGGGCGGTTCGCGCATGGACGTGGCGAACTGGGACCGCTATCACGAGGTGTTCAGCGCGAACAGGGCGCTGTTCAACTTGGCTCACCTGGAGGTCGTCGGGGGCGTGCCGTATGTGTTCACGCATGCAGGGTTGACGGCCTACTGGCTGAGCAAGGTGAACAAGACGCTTTGGCATATCGATGACGACGAACTGTCGGTCGCCGACCCCGCGATCATCGACCGCATCAACACGCTGGCATGGGATAATTGGGGGCCGGAACTGCTGGCGGTCGTCGGGCACTGCCGCTCGTGGTTCGGCGGCGAAAAGACGGGCAGCATATTGTGGGCCGACATACGCGAGCATTCGCTCGACAAGGCGCCGCACGTCTATGGGCTGGATGAGGTGTTTCAGGTATTCGGCCATACGCGCTTGGATGGCGAGGAGGAGGACATGATTCGCGGTGATCATTTGGCGATGATTGATTCGCAGAAGTGCTTCCTGATTGACGACGGCATCAGCGTGCTGCAAGCGAAGCTTGCGAAAAGGTAAATAAACTTAAAATTGGAGACGGAATACCGCAGGCTTCGAGAATAGTCGCTATCTTTGCACGATTTTAACTACGGATTCAACCACCATTATCTCAGATGAATATGAGAAGAAAGTTTTTATCATACCTCTTGTTGCTCTCGTGCGTCGTGCCTATGGGCGTGAACGCTCAAGGACAAATGGACCCTCGCGAGTTGGCTGTGCGCAAGTTGCTGCAGTCCACGATGATGATTAACCAGTTGTATGTCGACACGGTCAACCTGGAGCGACAGGTGGAGGACGCCATCACGGGCATGCTGTCGAAGCTGGACCCGCATAGCGCCTACACGAATGCCGCCGACACGAAGAAGCTGAACGAGCCGCTCAAGGGCAACTTCGACGGCATCGGCGTGCAGTTCAACATGCTGGAGGACACGCTCGTCGTGATTCAGCCCGTGGCGAAGGGCCCGTCGGAGAAAGTGGGCATCCTCGCGGGCGACCGCATCGTAACGGTCAACGACACCGTCATCGCCGGCGTCAAGATGAGCCGCGAGGACATCATGAGCCGGCTGCGCGGCCCCAAGGGGACGAAGGTCAAACTCGGGGTGGTGCGTCGCGGCATCAAGGATGTGCTTACCTTCACCGTCAAGCGCGACAAGATTCCTGTCAATTCGCTCGATGCGGCCTATATGATTGAGCCCGGCATCGGACTTGTGCGCTTCTCCAACTTCGCCGCGACGACGCACGACGAGGTGGCGGCAGCCATCAAGAAGCTGCAACTTCAGGGCATGCGCGACCTCATCATCGACCTGCAGGGCAACGGCGGCGGCTACCTCGGCGCAGCGGCTGAGTTGGCCAGCGAGTTCCTGCCTAAAGGCGAGATGATCGTCTACACACGTGGACGCGGCGGCATCAATATGGGCGAGTTCCGCAGCTCCGGTGGCGGCCTGTTCACCGAAGGGCGCATCGTCGTCCTCGTCGACGAATACTCCGCCTCGGCCTCCGAGATCCTCGCCGGCGCTATTCAGGACCACGACCGCGGCATCATCGTCGGCCGTCGCACCTTCGGCAAGGGACTCGTGCAACGACCCATCGAGCTCGAGGACGGCTCGATGATCCGACTGACTACAGCGCGCTACTACACGCCTTCGGGGCGCTGCATACAGAAGCCCTACGAGAAAGGCGATGCCAAGACCTATGCCCATGACGTCATCGACCGCTACAACCGAGGTGAACTCATGAGTGCCGACAGCATCCATTTCCCCGACTCGCTCCGCTTCAAGACCCTCAAGGAGGGACGCACTGTCTACGGAGGCGGTGGTATCATGCCCGATATTTTCGTGCCCCTCGACACCACGCGCTATACGCGTCTCCACCGCGAGCTCAGCGCCCGCTCCTACGTCGTCAACGCCAGCCTCCACTACATGGACCAGAACCGCAAGCATCTGCTGAAGCAGTACAAGACGTTCGACGACTTCCGCAAGCAGTTCACGATTCCCGACTATGTCCTCGACGAGATGCTCGCCGAAGCCGAGAAGAAGGACAGCCTCCGCGCGAAGGACGACGAGGAACTGCAGAAGGCCCGCACGGACGTAGCCCTCACGCTGAAGGGCCTCGTAGCGCGTGACCTCTGGGACATGAGCGAGTATTTCCAGATTATCTACGCCGACGACCCCGTCGTGCAGAAGGCCCTGGAAGTGCTGCATAAGAAATAAAGGGCTTAGCAGCAAGTTATGAAAGACGACAACATATCTAAGGTATCTGCTCCCTCCCTCTCAGGGCATGAGGAAGCTGGAACGGAGTGTTCCGGTTGGATTCGTTCAGGGGGTGGGTCTGTCATCAAAGTCGGCGGCGCCGTCGTTGAGGACCCCGCCTCGCTCGCCGCTCTGCTGGACCAGTTCGTGAAGATTGAAGGCCCTAAGGTCCTCGTGCATGGGGGCGGTCGCTCCGCAACGAAGCTGGCGGCCCAGTTGGGCATCGAGAGCCAGATGGTAGGTGGACGCCGCATCACCGATGCCGAGACGTTACGCATCGTCACGATGGTCTACGCCGGCCTCGTCAACAAGAACATCGTCGCGCAGCTGCAAGCACGCGGCGTCAATGCGCTTGGCCTTTGTGGTGCCGACCTCAACCTCATCCGCGCACACCGCAGGCCTGTCACACCCGAGGGCATCGACTTCGGTTTCGTCGGCGACGTCGACAGCGCCGATGGCCAGCGCCTGCGTCAACTGCTCAGCGAAGGCATCACCCCCGTCATCGCGCCCATCACCCACGACGGAGCAGGACAGTTGCTCAACACCAACGCCGACACCATCGCACAGACCATCGCCACAGCCTTGGCAAGATGCGAAATGGATAATGGACAATGGACAATGGACAATGGACAATGGACCGCTCGGCTCAAAGAGACGCTTGACCCTTCAAGAATGGACAATGGACCGCTCGGCTCAAAGAGACGCTTGACCCTTCAAGAATGCGAAATGGGGAAAGATAAGGCTGATTGCCAGTCTCCATCGTCCACGGTCTCCCTTACCTATTGTTTTGAACTTCCCGGCGTCCTCCGCGATGCCTCCGACCCAGCTACCCTCATCCCACACCTAACGAAGGCCGACTTCCGTCAGCTTGTGGCTGACAACATCATCGTCGGAGGCATGATTCCTAAACTCGAGAACGCCTTCGCTGCCTTGAGTGCTGGTGTCGCAGCTGTCCGCATCACCAATATCCACGATCTCACCGGAGGCACAGTAATCACGAATACCTGATGGATTTCCGCGCAGACATACTCCCGCATCGCGACCGCCTCTACCGCCTCGCGCTGAGCATCACCGCTCACACTGCCGAGGCCGAGGACGTTGTGCAGGAGACTATGCTCCGCGCCTGGCAACATCGCGACGAGTGGTCGCAGATCCAGAATCCTGCCGCCTGGCTCGCCCAGGTCTGCAAGCGGCTTGCCCTCGACAGCCGCAAGCGCCTCGACCGCCTGCGCCCCCTCGATGTCCCAACGACGGACAACGAACACCCCCGTCCTCTTGCGGCTTTATATGCTGGAGGGGCTGCCGCCCCTACCGCCTCGCCTGCCGAAGCCTTCGAGCAGCGCGAGAGCATCAGCCGCCTCAGCGAGCTCATTCGGCAATTGCCGCCACCTCAAGATGACCTCATCCGCTTGCGCGATATCGAAGGACTGTCCTACCGCGACATCGCGCTGCAACTCTCCCTCACCGAGGACCAGGTGCGCGTCTACCTTCATCGCGCACGCATCAGCCTCCGCGACCAGTATCTCAGGCAACAGTAAAAAAGAAAGCCCAAGCCCCAGCCTTCATAGTAAAAAAAAGCTGGGGCTTGGGGTGCGTATTCCCCCTCCCTGGCGGGAGGGGAACAGTGGTTCCTACTCTAAATACGTATAGCCGTAGAGGCCGGCGCGGTAGTTGCTGATGAATTCCTTGCCTTCGGCATCGGTGATTTTACCGTCCTTGATCGCGCGGCTGACCCAAATCTCAAGGCGACGGACAAGCTTCTTCGGGTCGTACTGCACGTACTCGAGAACATCGGCCACCGTCTCGCCGTCGATGATCTGTTCGATGTCGTAGCCATCGCGACCGACAGTGATGTGAACGGCATTCGTGTCGCCGAAGAGGTTGTGCATATTGCCGAGGATCTCCTGATAAGCACCCACGAGGAAGACGCCGATGTAGTAGTGCTCGTCGGCCTTCACCGGATGAAGGGGGATGTAGTTGGTCTGATGACCACCGTTGACGTAGGTGGTAATCTTTCCATCGCTGTCGCAGGTGATATCCTGAAGGGTGGCGCTGCGCGTAGGTTGTTCTCCGAGACGCGCAATAGGCATAATGGGGAACAGCTGGTCCAGCGCCCACGAGTCGGGCATGGATTGGAAGAGCGAGAAATTGCAGAAGTACTTGTCGGCCATCTGCTTGTCGAGGGCGCGGAGCTCGTCGGGAACATGCTTTTGGTGGTGAGCGAGTTCGGCCACCTCATGGCTGATAGCCCAGTAGATGGATTCGATCTGAGCGCGCGTCTTGAGGTCGATGATGCCGTGACGGAAGAGGTCGAGGGCTTCCTCGCGGATGTCCTCGGCATCGTGCCAGTCCTCGAGCAGGGAGCGACTGGATAGCTTATCCCAGATCTCGGTTAAATCGTGCACCAGTTTGTGGTCGTTCTCTGTAGGCGTGAAGTCATCGGGCATCTGCGGGGCGCAGACACTCTCCATGACGTCGACGACGAGCACGCTATGGTGGGCGGTCAGCGAGCGGCCACCCTCGGTGATGATGTTGGGATGGGGGATGTTGTTTTTGTCGGCTGCTTCGACGAGGTTGTACACGCAGTCGTTGACGTACTCCTGGATACTGTAGTTGACCGAGGACTCGGAGTTGCTGGAACGTGTGCCGTCGTAGTCGACGCCGAGGCCGCCGCCACAGTCGATGAACTCGATATTGAAGCCCATCGCGTGGAGCTGCACGTAGAACTGAGCGGCCTCGCGGAGGGCTGTCGAGATACGGCGTATCTTGGTGATCTGGCTGCCGATGTGGAAGTGGAGGAGCTTGAGACAGTCGCGCAGGCCCATCTCGTCGAGGAGCTGCAAAGCCATCAGGAGCTCGGACGAGTTGAGGCCGAACTTAGAGGCATCGCCGCCGCTCTCGCTCCACTTGCCGCTGCCGTTGGCAGCCAGCTTGATGCGGATGCCGAGGTTCGGGCGCACGCCGAGGCGCTGAGCGGTCTCCGCGATAATCTTCAGCTCGGGCAGTTTCTCGATGACGAGGAAGACGCGCTTGCCCATCTTCTGAGCCAAGAGGGCGAGTTCGATGAAGTTCTGGTCCTTGTGGCCGTTGCAGATGATGAGGCTGTCGGAGTCCATGTTCGTCGCCAACACCGCATGCAGCTCGGGCTTGGAACCTGCTTCGAGGCCGAGGTTGTAGCGCTTGCCGTGGCTGATGATCTCCTCAACGACGGGACGCATCTGGTTGACCTTGACCGGGAAGATGATGAAGTGCTCGGCCTGATAGTTGTACTCCTTGGCAGCTTTGCGGAAACACTCATCGGTCTTCTCGATGCGGTTGTCGAGGATGTCAGGGAAGCGCAGCAGCACTGGAGCCGTGACGTGACGGGTGGACAGCTCGTCGATGACCTCTTGCAAGTCGACCTGCACACCATTCTTCTTGGGACTGACGTAGACGTGTCCCTTCTCGTTGATACCGAAATAGTTGACTCCCCAGCCCTTGATGTTGTAGAGTTCTTCGGAGTCTTCAATGCGCCATTTCTTCATAATTGTCTATATTTTCAGCATCTCGCGGATAAGGCGGACGCTGTCTTGGATTTTGCTTGCGGTGTCGAGGAGCGACACATCGAGGGTGTATTTGGCTTGCGTATAGAACGGTTCGCGTGTCTCGAGCATCTCACGGATGTAGCCCTCGAGTTGTTCGGGCGACTTGCCTTCGAGGAGGGGCCGCTTGCCTTTGCCCATGCGCAGGTGCATAGCCAGCACGTCGGGCGTGGCCTTGAGGTAGACGGTGTCGGCGAGCGAGTTCATGTAGGACATGTTGTCGAAGAAACAGGGCGTGCCGCCGCCACAACTGACGACAACGTTCTCGAACTCGGCTACTTCGTGGAGCATACGTCGTTCGAGGTCGCGGAAACCCTCCTCGCCTCGCTCTGCAAAGATCTCAGGGACGGTGCGATGATAGCGCATGGTGATGTACCAGTCGAGGTCGTAGAACGTCACGCCCAGATCGGCGGCCAAAGCCTTGCCGACGGTCGTCTTGCCGGCACCCATATACCCGATGAGAATGATGCGAAACATTGTCGTTGTCGTTTAGACGTTTAACGATTGTCGTTGAGGCGTTTGTCGTTTAGCGCTTACGATTTGCGGCTATAGCGACGCCGGCCGCCGGATGAGGCCTTGGGACGCTCGTCCTGCTCCTTGATGATCTCCAGGCATTCGTCGAAGGTCAAGTCAGCGGCGCGCTCCTGCTGGGCCTTGGTAAGGCGGTAGTTGTTGTCCTTGTAGCTGATGTAGGGGCCGAAGCGGCCGTTGATGATTTCCATCTCGGGATCCTCGTCGAACTGCTTGAGGTGACGGTCGGCCTCGGTCTGGCGCTTCTCTTGGATGAGCTGGATAGCCTCTTCAAGCGTGATGGCAAGCGGGTCGACATCTGAGGGGATGGAGACGAATTTCTTCTGATGAAGGACGTAGTTCCCGTACCGGCCTGTACCCACCGTGACGGCATCGCCCTCGAACTCACCGAGGGTGCGGGGCAAACGGAAGAGTTCCAAGGCCTCGTCGAGCGTGATAGTCTCGATGCTCTGCCCATTCTTGAGTTGTGCGAAGCGGGGCTTGTCCTTGTCGTCGGCAACACCAATCTGTGCTACCGGGCCGAAGCGGCCGATCTTCACGCTGACCACTTTACCGCTCTGCGGGTCGTTGCCGAGGATGCGCTCGCCGGCACGCAGCTCGTTCTTCTGGTTGAGCGAATCTTCGACGAGCGGCTCAAACTCCGTCCAGAACTGACGAATCATGCCGGTCCACTCCTCCTTGCCATCGGCAATAGCGTCGAACTCTTTCTCGACATCGGCCGTGAAATTGTAATCCATGATCGAGGGGAAGTTCTGGATAAGGAAGTCGTTGACGACGATGCCCGTGTCAGTAGGCAGCAGGCGGCCTCGCTCAGCGCCCGTGACGACGCTGCTCTTCGAGGCTGCGATGTCGTGGTCGCGCAGCGTCAGTGTCGTACAGGAGTGCTTGTCGCCGGGCTTGTCGCCCTTGACGACATATTCGCGTTGTTGAATCGTGCTGATGGTGGGGGCGTAGGTCGACGGACGGCCGATGCCCAGTTCCTCGAGCTTGCGCACAAGGCTGGCTTCGTTGTAGCGCGCAGGTCGTTGCGTGAAGCGCTCGATGGCCTGTATCTCGGTGCGTTGTAGCCGCTCGCCCTGCGTCAGTGGGGGCAGGGTGGTCGTTGTGTCATTCGTCTCGCCAGCATCGTTATCGGCTATCTGTTTGTCGGCATTCTCCGACGTGTCGCGATAGACGCGTAGGAAGCCGTCGAACTTGACGGCCTCGCCAGTGGCCACGAACAACTCGTCGCGCCCGCTGATGCTGATGGTGGCAGTGGTCTTCTCAATCTCGGCATCGGCCATTTGACTGGCGATAGTGCGCTTCCAGATGAGGTCGTAGAGGCGTCGCTCCTGAGGGTTGGCCTCAGTGAGTTCAGTGCGGTCCACGTAGGTCGGGCGGATGGCTTCGTGAGCCTCTTGAGCACCCTTACTGGAGGTGTGGTACTGACGCGTCTTGACATACTGCTCGCCCATGAGTTCGGTGATGACAGAGCGGCTCGTGCCGAGGGCGAGTGTCGACAGGTTGACACTGTCGGTACGCATATACGTAATTAAACCGTTCTCGTAGAGGTGCTGAGCGACAAGCATCGTCTGTGCCACGGGCAGTCCGAGCTT
>CADCOX010000097.1 GCA_902803195.1 uncultured Bacteroidales bacterium | reverse complement strand
GATAGCAAATGAACGTCTATTCGCAGGAGGTGGATCACCATGGTGATCCACCTTTTACGTATATACGTGTAAGCCTTAGCGAATATACGTGTAAGCCTTAGCGAATATACGTGCAAGCCTTAGCGAATATACGTGCAAGCTTTAGCGTATATAGGCGTAAGCCAATGCGTCTGTACGTGTGAGTCGTGACGAATAAATGTGAGGCCTGGAGCGACAGGAGATGAAGGTCGGTGGAATGATAGTTGATGGCGTAAGCGTTTGTAAATAAGCGTCTTGCCGAAAGAATATGTTATCGATTGTAATTAATTACCAGCTCAAATAGGAGCACAAAAAAAGAGCGTCAATCCTCACGGACAGTCGCTCTTGCAAAATCATTTACCTTATAAACTAACTAACTAAATCTCTACTTTGTTTGTAAACGTTGGTGGTTAAGGCTGAGGCATCAGAAAGCTGTTAGGATTCATGCCGTTACCGTTGTTTATCCAACCAACGATTGCTGCAATTGCTGCTACAGTAACTGCAAGCATAGTGAATGCTGAATGCATAGTGTTACTCCTAAAATGAAACAATCATATACCTGGTCTAATGAATGACCACGAACTTTTACCTATATCTTTTTGGAGCTTGTTGTGAAGTCTCGCTCGACCTCGCTCCTTTTGTTTTGCTGGTGCAAAGGTACGGCGATTTTGGGAATTGCGAGCTAAAAATATGCTATAAAACATCGAAATCGGCCTTTTACTTGATGAAAGTCAATCAAACAACCCCGCTTTTTCATGTTATTAGACATAAAAACGCGGGGTTTTGCTCGTTTGTCGGTCTGTAATTTGCGATGATTATCCAGCAAATTGTATTTATAATAATGTACGCGCGCGAGAGTGATGAAGCCGAGCCTCAGAACATCTTCATCACGCGTTGGATAGCGCTCACGAGCGCATCGACCTCTTCGCGAGTGTTGTAGAGGGCGAAGGAAGCGCGCACCGTGCCTTCGATGCCCAGCCGGTGCATGAGGGGTTCTGCGCAGTGGTGGCCCGTACGCACAGCTATGCCGAGACGGTCGAGAAGCGTGCCGAGGTCCAAATGGTGGATGTCGCCGACGAGGAAGGAGACGACGGCGTCATGGTCGTTGAGGCTCGTAAGCTGCTCAGCCGTTGAGGCTTGCGGGCCGAAGATGCGCATGCCCGGAATCTCGAGTAGGCGCTGCAAAGCATAGTGCGTGAGGGCATGCTCATGCTCCATAATAGCGTCGAAACCGATGGCGCAGACGTAGTCCAATGCTTTGGCCAAGCCTGTCGTAGCGATGTAGTCGGGCGTTCCAGCCTCGAACTTGTAGGGCAGGACATTGAAAGTGGTGCGTTCGAACGAGACTTTGCCAATCATCTCACCGCCACCCATATAGGGGGGCATGCGGTCGAGCCACTTCTCTTTGCCATAGAGCACGCCGATGCCTGTCGGGCCGTAGACTTTGTGGCCGCTGAAGGCGAGGAAGTCGCAGTCCAGCGCCTGAACGTCGATGGGCATGTGAGGGGCGGCCTGAGCTGCATCGACGAGGACCGGCACGTCGTGAGCATGAGCCATCGCGATGATGTCGCGAATGGGATTGATGGTACCTAGCACGTTGGAGACGGCCGTACATGAGAGCAGGCGTGTGCGAGGACTGAAGAGTTGTTCGAGCGTACTGAGGTCAAGCCGTCCGTCGTCGCGGATGGGGCATACCTTGATTGTCACGTCCGTTCGAGACTGCAGCAACTGCCAAGGAACGATATTTGAGTGGTGCTCCATCTCCGTGAGGATGATTTCGTCGCCCTCGCGGAGGAAAGCCTGCCCGAAGGAGGAGGCCACCAGGTTGATGCTCTCCGTAGTGCCGCGTGTGAAGACGATTTCGGCTGTCGAACGGGCGTTAACGAAGCGGCGAACCGTCTCGCGTGCTTGTTCGTGCAGTTCTGTAGCTTGTTGCGAGAGGTAGTGAACGCCGCGATGAACGTTGGCGTTGACGTTGAGGTACTCGTCGGTCATCGCATCGATGACGCAGCGCGGCTTCTGGGTTGTAGCGCCGTTGTCGAGATAGACCAGCGGGCGGCCGTATACCTCGCGGCCGAGGATGGGGAAGTCTTCTCTTATCTTTTGAATGTCAAGCATTGTCTAATCAAACAAACTGGGTTGGCTGTCGGCGGGGCGGAAGCGGCTGCGCTGCAAATGTTCGTAAGCCAAGTCGGTCACTTCGCGGCCGCGAGGAGTGCGCTTGATGAATCCTTCCTTGATGAGGAACGGTTCGTAGACCTCCTCGACTGTGCCCGGGTCCTCGCCGATGGCTGTAGCTATCGTGTTGATGCCCACGGGCCCACCTTTGAACTTATCGATGATGGAGAGCAGGATCTTACGGTCGATGAGGTCGAGTCCGTGGCGGTCGATGTTGAGTGCTTCGAGCGCATAGCGGGCAATCTCGAGGTCGATGCGTCCGTTGCCTTTAACCTGTGCGAAGTCACGCACTCGGCGCAGGAGCGCATTCGCTATACGAGGCGTGCCGCGGCTGCGGCGGGCAATCTCGGCAGCTGCCGTCTCGTCGATGGGCTGATTCAGGATGGAAGCCGAGCGGCGTACGATGCCGCAGAGCGTTTCGGCATCGTAGTATTCGAGGTGAAGATTGATGCCAAAGCGGGCACGCAAGGGCGCCGTGAGCAGTCCCGAGCGGGTGGTGGCACCGACGAGCGTGAACGGGTTGAGGTCAATCTGTATGGAACGAGCGCTGGGTCCGCGGTCGATCATGATGTCGATGCGGTAGTCCTCCATAGCCGAGTAGAGATACTCCTCGACTACGGGCGAAAGGCGATGGATCTCATCGATGAACAACACGTCCTGCGGCTCCAGTGAGGTCAGTATGCCTGCGAGGTCGCCGGGCTTGTCGAGCACAGGGCCGCTGGTGACCTTGAACCCTACGCCGAGCTCGTTGGCGATGATGTTGGAGAGCGTCGTCTTGCCTAGTCCGGGCGGGCCGTGCAGGAGGGTGTGGTCGAGGGGCTCGCCACGATATTTAGCGGCTTCGACGAAGACACGCAAGTTCTCGACTTGCTTGGCTTGACCCGCAAAGTCCTCGAAGCGTAGAGGACGGAGCGCCTGCTCGAAATCGCGGTCGGAGGCCGAGCCTTTTCCCTCGCTTTCGCGCAGGGGTAGTGCGTAGTCGCTATGATCTATATTTGTATTGTCTTGCATAAACGATGGTTGTTGAGCGGTTCCATCCCCACAGGTGGGGGAGGGGCAATGGGCTTTTTATAGTTTTACCTCATCGAGGTTGATGAGTCCGTTGACGATGGCGTAGATGGTCAGACCTGCAGGCGAGTGGATCTGCGTCTTGCGGGCGATATTGCGCCGATGGGTCATAACGGTGTTGGCCGAGATGAACATCTTCTCGGCAATCTCCTTGTTCGAGAGGCCGCGTACGACGAGGCGGATGACGTCTTTCTCGCGCTCCGATAGCTCGTCGGACGTGGCTTCGGCTTCGCTTTTGCGCCGCCAACTGTCGACGTTCGGTCGCGAGCTGTTGTCGATGGCCTTCGCTTTCACCTCGTTTTCCAACAAATGAACGGCTTCGGCGAATAGCGTGTCCTCGAGATGACAATGCGTGAAGAGGTCTTCTTCCATGATGTAGATGTCCATGAGGGTGTCGGCCAGACGTTGTGTATCGCTGTCGCTGGGATAGTATTTAATGATGATAGATTTCAGCTCATGGCTGCTCTTGCTGATGCTGGCGTGGTTGTCGTGGTGTTGATGGGCCAGTTCGGAGTAGCCCGTATGCTTCTTCGGCAACTGGCCTTCAAGCAACTGCTGGACATAGGTATGTATGTTCTCGTTCTCGTATTGCATGTGTCGCTGCACCTCGGCTGCATACTCATCGTAGAACTTCAGGATGAGGAAGGTGATCTGATTCTTGGCCGAGCAGTCGATGGCCTCAATCAGTTTGCGTCGGATAGCAGGCAGTCGGAAGTCAACAAAGTAAGTGTGCGAGCGTTGCAAATAGCGCATCAGTTCGGCCACGCTGACTTCTTCGGCCGCCTCTTCGACAGACAGGCGTCCTTCGCTCTGCACGAAGTTGACGACAGCAAGGAAGGTGGCGGTGTCGACGCCACTTGCTTTGCAGGCCGCATCAATGCTCTGGTCGCCGAAACCAAGAGAGACGCCGAAGCGCGAGATCACTTGCAGCAGGCGATAGTCGTCGTGGATGAGGTCGCTCATGTGAGCGGTTTCTGTGAAATGCATCTGGTATTCCTTTCTTTATGATTGTTCGTTCGTATCTTGTTTTAGCCTTCGCGGCGTCAAAGCGCAAGCTGGCTGGTTACTTGGAGGCCTCTTTCTCTTCCTTATTGGTGCTGTCTAAAGTCGGATAGCTGATGCGGGTGTGGTACATCGTCTTCAGTTTCTCCTTGAAGACGTTCTTGGCCGTCTGAATATCCTGGAAGGTGATTGGACAGTTGGCGAAGTGACCCTCAGCCACTTGCGTATCAATGATTCGGTCGACCTGTTCGGCAATGCTCTCCTCGGTGTACTCTTTCAGCGAACGGGTTGAGGCTTCGACGGCATCGGCCATCATCAGAATGGCTTGCTCGGCCGTGAAGGGGTCGGGACCAGGATAGGAGAACGCAGCGTAGTCGACGACTTCATCGGGGTGCTGATTCTTATAGGTGATATAGAAGTACTTGGCAAGCCCTTTTCCGTGATGGGTAGTGATGAAGTCGCGGATGACACGGGGCAGTTGATGACGGTCAGCAAGTGCCTCGCCGTCGCTGACATGGTTGATGATGATGCGTGCACTCTCCTTGAGGTCGATGCGGTTGTGTGGATTGATGCCGCCTGCTTGGTTCTCTGTGAAGAAGGCTGCATTCTGAATCTTACCGATGTCATGGTAGAGAGCACCTGTACGCACGAGCTGGCTCTTGGCGCCTATCTTCAGCGCCACCTCTGCGGCCAGATTAGAGACCTGCATCGAGTGTTGGAAAGTGCCTGGCGCTTCCTCCGAGAGCTTGCGCAGCAACTCGCGGTTCACGTTGGACAACTCGACAAGTGTCACGTTGCTGGTGAACCCGAAGAGACGCTCGATCAGATACATCAGCGGATAGGCGAACAAAAGTACGACGCCGGAGAAGATGATGTGCTGATAGATGGCGAAATCGCGGTGCGTCAGCTTGTTCTCGCCGATGAACTCGCGGCCGTGGAGGAGGTCGATACTGCCATAGACGATAATCATGGCGAGAGTGGCGAAGATGGCCGTTCGGAAGATTTGCGACCGCTCGGACAATTCACGCAGCGTATAGATGGCTACAAGGCCGCCGACGAGTTGCGTAGAGATGAATTCAAAGGGGTATTTGAGCGAGAGGGCACACAGCAGTATAGTACAAACGTGTGTGAAAAAGGCGGTTCGCGAGTCCATGAAGACTCGAACGAAGACCGGCAACATCGTGTACGGAATCAGATAAACCGACAGCAGCGTGTGACGGACGAGGAACGACGTGAGCAGCGGATAGCTCAGTATCAGCAGGAATAGCAGCAAGACGCTTCGTCCGTTGGTAATGTAATCGCGACGGAAGAGGTTGAAGTAGAAGATGAGACAGAGCACGATGGTCGTCACGTAGAAAATCTGTCCGAGCAGGATGAGGTTGTTCTCGCGGGTCGTGCCTTTTCGTGCTGCTGTTGCACGCTCGAAGCTCTCAAGGATTTGTGCATCGTATTCTCGGATGATGTTTCCTCGGTCGATAATGCTTTGCCCGGCAAGCACCATATCCGAACTGGGCGAAAGCGAGTTCTCGAGTTCTGTCCACTCCTTATCGGACTTCTCGACATCGTAGACGAGGTTGGGCGCAAGATACTTATTGAGGTTCAGACGCTGAAGTTTCGAACGTTCGATTCCTGCACTATCTGCCCCTATCAGTATCAGTTCGTAGGCCTCTTTCTGCGACAACAAATCGTGAACAGGTCGCGACTGTGACGTCGACCCTTGATAGACCATCACGTTTTGGCATGTGTCGTTGTGCACTTTCTTCAGGTCGTCCGTGCTGAGGATGCCTCGGCTGTAGACTTCCTGCACGCGTTGTTCGATAAATGCTCGTTGAGGGAACGACAGGTCGCCGATGCTGATGTCTCGGATTTCAGCACGCATTGCCGCCATCTGTACGCGCTCTACCTGAGGGTCCAATTCGAAGTAAGGCTCGTAGACACGACGGATACTGTCGCGCTCGGCTTGCAGTTGGGCATCGGTCTTGAAGACAGGAAAGTCGAACGGTGCAATCAGTTGGCCATAAGGCCAAGGACGGCCGACGTCGAAATGCATGGACGACTTGCTCCCTCGTGGCAGAAACCAGACAATGATGGTGATGGCCACGATGGCAATCAGCATCTGGGCTAAGATATTGCGCCACCCAATCTCTTGAGGCTTGTTGAATCGACTCATAAGCAAAGATGATTATTTCAGGTGCAAAGATAGGAAAAAGTTTAGGGATACAGGGCCTGAGGAGAGCGAAAATTCATTTCCAGACACGAAAAAGGCCAATTATTGTCGCTGAATATGCAAATATCGTGCCGCTCTACCCCCGAAAGTCTAAACTTTTTCCTACCTTTGCGCAAACTTTTATATATTATCACCCATGAACAATGCTCAGAAAGTGCGCGTTCGCTTCGCGCCATCACCCACAGGCCCGCTGCACATAGGCGGCGTCCGTACTGCTTTGTACAACTATCTCTTCGCCCGTCAGCACGGCGGCGAACTCATCTTCCGCATTGAGGACACCGACTCTGCCCGATTCGTGCCCGGTGCCGAGGAATATATCCTTGAATCGTTCCGCTGGCTGGGCATCCAGTTTGACGAGGGCGTCAGCTTTGGCGGCGACCACGGACCCTATCGCCAGAGTGAGCGCAAAGAAATCTACAAGCAATATGTCCAACAACTTTTGGACGCTGGACGAGCTTACATCGCTTTCGACACGCCCGAGGAACTAACCGCCAAGCGTGAGGCGGTCGAGAACTTCCAATACGATGCCTCGACCCGTGGCCAGATGCGCAACTCGCTGACCTTGGGTAAGGAAGAGACCGACCGTCTTGTCGCCGAGGGCCATCCCTACGTCGTGCGTTTCCTCATCGAACCGGGTGAGGACGTTCACGTGGACGACATTATCCGTGGCGACGTCTGCATCAACTCCAGCATCCTCGATGATAAGGTGCTGTGGAAGAGCGCCGACCAGCTGCCGACCTACCATTTGGCTAACATCGTCGATGACCACTTGATGGAGGTTACACATGTCATTCGCGGCGAGGAGTGGCTGCCGTCGGCACCGCTGCACGTGCTGCTCTACCGCGCTTTCGGCTGGCAGGACACGATGCCTCGCTTCGCTCATCTGCCCCTGCTCTTAAAGCCCGACGGCAAAGGCAAGCTCTCGAAGCGCGATGGCGACCGATTGGGCTTCCCCGTGTTCCCGCTCGAATGGCACGATCCCAAGAGCGGCGAGGTCAGCAGCGGTTATCGCGAGAAGGGTTATCTGCCCGAAGCGGTGGTCAACTTCCTCGCGCTGCTCGGCTGGAATCCTGGTGATGATCAGGAAATCATGACGATGGACGAGCTCATCCAAAAGTTCAACCTCGAGAAGTGCTCCAAGAACGGTGCACGTTTCGACTACGTCAAAGGCTTCTGGTTCAATCGCGAATACCTGATGAAGCTTACCGACGAGGAGTGGGCGCCTGCCTTCGTCAAGTTGTTGAAGGAGCAGGGCATCGAATGCACCGAAGAACGCGCAACCCAAGTCGTAAGTATGATGAAATCCAAGGTCATCGAATACGAGACGAAGGAAGGTACAAAGAAACGCAATATCTCGTTCATCAGTGACCTGTGGCCCCTCTGCCGCTTCTTCTTCGTCGCTCCGACCGAGTTCAATCGCGAGGATAAGTTCATCAAGAAGAACTGGAAGCCAGAGACAGCCGCCGAGATGCAGCAACTGCGCGATGTGCTGGCCTCCATCGATGATTTCAGCGTTGAAGGTCAGAAGGCTGTCGTGGATCCGTGGGTCGAGCAGACAGGTATCAAGCCTTGGAACGCTTGGCGAGTATGCCTTGTCGGCGAAGGCCAAGGCCCCGATATGTACGGCCTCGCTGCCTTCCTCGGCAAAGAGGAAGTGCTCAGGAGAATGGATTTTGCGATTAAGACCCTCTAATCCAACACCGCCCAGACTCTCCTCCCCCGAACGAGTCCAGCGGGAACACTTAATAGTTCCGTCTTCCTCGCACCCTTTTAGGGAGGGGCAGATACCTTCAAGAAATGAATACAGATAGTAACGCTTACGCAAAGCATTCTGCTCCCTCCCTACAAGGGAGGGCGGGGGGAGAGTCCGCAGTGGGGGGAGAGTCCGCTTCGTCTTTAAAGCGCAAGACCGCCCAAGGCCTTATCTGGGGAGGCTTCAGCAACGGCATGGTTCAGTTGCTGGGGGCAGTCTTTGGGGTGTGGCTGCTCAATATCCTTTCGCCCGATGACTACGGCAAGATGGCGGCGCTGGTCATCTTCTCGAATATCGCCAGCGTACTGCAGGAGAGCGGTTTCACCGCAGCGCTGGCCAACAAACGTGAGCCGACGCACGAAGAGTATAACGCCGTCTTCTGGTTCAACATCATCGTGGGCATCGTGCTCTACGTGATTCTTTTCTTTGCGGCTCCTCTCATTGCCGACTTCTACAACGAGCCGGTACTGTGCCCTTTGGGCCGTTTAGCGTTCCTCGGTTTCGTCTTCTCGTGCTTCGGCACCGCCCAACGTGCTTACCTCTTCGGCCATCTGATGGTCAAGCAGGCGAGCATTATGCAGATGGCCTCCATCACCATTTCCGGTATCGTCGCTGTCTGCCTGGCTTACGCAGGTTTGGCCTATTGGGGGCTGGCTATTCAGAACCTCGTCTATGTCGGCAGCGTCACCGCCTTTGCATGGTTCTTCTCACCTTGGAGGCCCAGCCTTCCTGCTTTGCAGGAAGAAGTGAAAAATGAAAGAATGAAAAGTGAAAAATATGGGTCACTGAAGTCCTCCGAGAAGATTCCAGTCCACAAAAGTAAATCTTATTTTTCACTTTTCATTCTTTCACTTTTCACTCTTCTCCGCCCTGCCTGGCAGATGTTTGGCTTTTCGTCGAAGCTCCTCGTCAATAGTCTCGCCTTCCAATTCAACAATAATGCTTTCGGAGTGCTTCTCAATCGTTTCTATCCAGGCGGTCACATCGCAGGCATATATTCCAATGCCCGCAAGTGGGACGATATGGCCATTGCCACCATCGGCGGTATGGTGCAAGGCGTAGCCCAACCGGTGCTGAGGGAAAGCCAGGCACCCTCGGCCGAGGGGGCTGTGTCTGCCGTCTTCCGCAAGCTTCTTCGTTTCACCTGCTTCGTCAGTTTCCCCTGCCTCTTGGGCCTCGCACTCATCGCTGAGGACTTCATCGTGCTGTTGGTTGGCGAGAAATGGCACGCCTCAGCTATCCTTTTGTCCATCCTTTGCGTCTATGGTGCTTTCTCGCCCATAGTGACCTTATACTCGAATCTAGTCATCTCGCGTGGCCGCTCCACCGTCAACATGGTCATTGGCCTTTTGAACTGTGCCTTCGTGTGGGGCGGCATCATCGTGCTTCACAGCCTCGGCTATGGATTGAAGGAGATGGTCGTTTTCTATGTGGTGCTCAATATCGCTTGGCTCTTCGTGTGGCAGACTTGCGCCCGTCGTCTCATAGGCCTTCACTGGAGGCACGCCTTAAAGGATGTCGTTCCTTTTTTCGTCTTCGCCTTCGTCGTGATGGCCATAGCCTACTTCGCCACCCGCGCTATGGACATCTCATGGATCCGTTTGTTCCTTCGCATCCTCATCGCCGTTGTCCTCTACGTCGGCAGTCTCTGGATAGCCCGTGCTCAGATTCTTAGAGAGAGCGTCAAGTACATCTTCAAGAGAAAACAGAACATAAACACGTCAATAAAAACTTAGCATGATGAAAAAGATTATCGCTTGCCTACTGGCTGCTTTGGGGCTCGGTTCAGCCTGCGGCCAACAGAATTACGAGAATGTCGATGTGAAAGCGTTCTCAGAACTGATTGAAGAACCTGATGTCGTTCTGCTCGATGTCCGCTCGGCCGATGAGTTCAAGGAAGGTCATATCGAAGGGGCTATTCACATCGATCAAGCGCAGGACGATTTCATTGAGAAAGCAAAGGCTATGCTGTCTCCAAATAAGTCCATTGCCATCTATTGCCGCAGCGGCCGTCGCTCTGCCAGCGCAGCAGGACGACTTGCGGCTGAGGGCTACAAGTGCGTGAACCTCAAGGGTGGCATCATGGCTTGGAAAGAGGCTCAGAAGCCAGTGACCACGGACGCCTACGAGGTCGATGTGTTCAAGACCAAGAGCGGCAAGACCGTGAAGTTCCATGCGCTCGTTCATGCCAGCATACGCATTGAATATGACGGACGCGAGATCATGGTTGACCCTGTGTCAAAACTCGGACAACGAACCATCGACTACACGGCTATGCCGAAGGCCGACTATATTTTCGTGACCCACGAGCACGGCGACCATTTCGACAAAGGTGCCCTCACGCAGTTGTCAGCCGAGACGACGCAGCTCGTCATGAACAAG
>CADCOX010000096.1 GCA_902803195.1 uncultured Bacteroidales bacterium | reverse complement strand
CGTCTCTGTGGCTGCACAGGCTCGGTCTGTTCGTAGCGCTGACGTTCATCCTCGGCTCTGGTGAGGGCACGTTCACGACGCTCGGCACGTTGTTGTGCACCAACGGCAGCGCCGCCGGCACCGCCTGTGATGAGGCCTACCATCGTACCGATGTTGTGGCCGCGGGGACCGCCGATGATGCCCCCTAGGGCACCTCCGAAGATCGAACCGAACGAGGCTCCATTGATGGCTCCGCTCTCAGGTGATGAGCAAGCCGTCAGCAAGAGCGCTATGACGAGTATGGATGTGATGTTCTTTTTCATTTTATGCACGTTTTAAGTGATTCTTGGGCGCAAAGGTACATGGTTTTGTCGATTCAACAAATGCAAAAGTTCCATTTCTTTGTTCTATTTATCCGTTTTAAGTTTTATTTGCTGTTTTAATTGTCGAAAGATGCATGCAGATTGTCCAAAAAGTACGTATCTTTGCGCCATGAATCAAAATCAGTTACCTTTCGAATACATCTCTGTACAAGATGTTGTGTCGATGCTGGAGCAGCATGGACACGTCCTTTCTCTTATGGACACCTGTGGCTTCTTCCTTTGCCAAAATGGTTGGGTTGAAGTTAGTATTAATGAACAGACGTTTCGCGTGCAGGCGAACGATATCTATTTTTACATGCCTTCGACGTTCGTGAGTGTGCTTTCGTCGTCCGACGATTTGGCAGGTTTGGCCGTGAAGTGCGAAGCCAGTTTCGTGTTGCCTTTGCTCGAACGCCTGTTGGACGGAGTCAACATCGTAGCGATACGTGAGCAACCGTGCATCACGCTCACTCGTGAACAGCGCCAGACATTGGAAAATCTGGCGATGATGGTGAGCGAACGCAAGCGACTCGTGCTTTCGATGTCGGAGTCCAATCCCAGCTATGTCATCCTGCAACGGTTGGTGCTCAGTCTGGCCGAGAGTCTCTTCCATGAGTTTATCTACATCTATTCGACCAACCGTAAAGTTCGCACGCAGAACCACGACACGCAGGACCGCATTTTCCAGACGTTTCTTGCCTCGTTGTTTGTCAACTACAAGCGCGAACGCGAAGTTTCGTACTACGCAGCTGAGCAATGCCTCTCGGCTCGCTACTTCTCGAGTGTTGTCAAGGAGAAGAGTGGACGTACGGCATTACAATGGATCATTCAGATGGTGATTTCCTCGGCCAAGCAAGCGTTGCGCAGCACGGACGATAGCATCAAGCAGATTGCGACAGACTTCAATTTCCCCTCGCAGAGTTTCTTTGGCAAGTATTTCAAGCAGTACGTCGGCATTTCGCCCAAGAACTACCGCAATCAAGCTCGGAAGAAACAAAAGGATTCTTAGCGGGGTCACTCTTTGTGCACTTGTGCATAAAGGGATGTAAGCACCAGAAACGTTCTACTTATTAAATGAATACTAAGCAATGAAAGATTTCTTGAAGTATGTCTTTGCCACGGTCGTGGGAATCGGCCTGGCGTGCCTGCTCATAGGCTTGTTCTTCATTATTTCCTTGGCTGGCATGGCCGCCAGCGAGAGTCAGACGACAGCGCTGCGTAAGGGTTCGGTCCTGCGTATCAACCTGGCTGGCGCTTTCGAGGAGCGTGCAGAGGCTCAGAACCCTCTGTCTATGTTGCTGGGCGACCAGTTTGGAACCCTCGGTCTGGATCAAACGCTTGCAGCTGTCGAGGAAGCCGCAACGAATGATAAGGTTGAAGGTATTTACCTCGAAGTGAGTTCGAGCTTCGCCGGCGGTTCGCCTGCTATGGCTCAGGAGTTGCGTCAGGCACTTTTGAAGTTTAAGGAAAGCGGCAAGTGGATTCTGTCGTATGGCGATATCTATTCAGAACAAGCCTACTACTTGGCCTCAGTGGCCGACAAGGTGGTCGTGAATCCAAAAGGTATTGTCGATTGGCATGGAATGGGTTCTGTTCCGATGTTCTTGACCGACTTGATGGCACAGGCCGGTGTGAAAATGCAAGTCTTCAAAGTGGGCACGTTCAAGAGCGCTGTTGAACCGTTCATCAACACCGAGATGAGCGATGCCAACCGCGAGCAGGTGACGTCTTACATCAATAGCATTTGGGGCCAATTTGTCGATGAAGTCGGCAAAAGTCGCACACTTACCCCTGAGCGTCTGAACGAACTGGCCGACACAATGACCGCCCTGAAGCCTACTGAATTCCTGGTGGAGAGCAACCTCGTTGACACGCTTGCCTACATCGATGGTTTCAAGGAGTTGCTGCGCAATAAACTGGGCTTGAAGGAGAAGAAACCCATTCCGTTTGTCTCACCTGCAGACCTCGTTGCCGCAGCCGACAAGAAGAGCGAGAAGGGCCGAGTGGCTGTCTATTATGCCTATGGCGATATCGTGGATCAGGCCTCAACCAATCCTCTCTCAGCTGGGAGTGCCACAATCGAGACGATGCCCACAATCCGTGAGTTGCAGAAGCTGCGCAAGGACGATAAGGTGAAGGCTGTCGTCATCCGCGTCAATTCCGGTGGTGGTAGTGCTTTCGCCAGCGAGCAGATTTGGCATGAAGTCCAACTGCTGAAGGCCGAGAAGCCTGTTGTTATCTCGATGGGTGGTTTGGCTGCCAGTGGTGGCTATTATATCAGTTGCGGTGCCAACAAGATTCTGGCAGAACCGACAACGCTGACGGGCAGCATCGGCATCTTCGGCATGTTCCCCGATGCTACTGAACTGGCAACGGAAAAACTGAAGTTACACTTTGACGTCGTCAAGACCAACAAGTACGCTGACTTTGGTGCTCCTGCACTCTTCGGTGGTGCGTTGGCTCGTCATTTCACATCCGAAGAGGCTGCCTTGATGCAAGCTGAGATAGAACGCGGCTATGACTTGTTCATCTCTCGTGTGGCCGAAGGTCGTGGAATCTCTAAGGATAGTGTGGATGCAATCGGCCAAGGCCGCGTGTGGACGGGCGAGCAAGCGATTAAGTTAGGTCTTGTGGATCAGCTCGGCAATCTCAACGATGCTATCGCCGAAGCTGCTAAGTTGGCGAAGCTGGAGAAGTACTCTACCGACACTTATCCTGCAGCTCCCGATTTCATGCAGCAATTGTTCAATGACAAGAAGGAAAGCTATTTCGACGCTCATCTGAAGGCTACGTTCGGTGATTTCTATCCGATGCTTGCCACGATGCAGATGCTGATGCAGCCGCAGCGTATCGATCAATGCATCTATGCTCGCGTGCCTTTCGATTTGAAGATTTGGTAAAGTCTTGTGTGAGCTTAAAACAGAATAGAGGTCGAGTATATAATAATGAAGAGGGAAGCATTGTCAGTGCTTCCCTTTTACGTATTCGGTGATAAGTTGACGGAAGTCGTCGCTCTCGTCGCGCAGGAATTCAACTTCGATAGGTAAGACGTAGATGTGTCGGCGCACAATGGGCGAGAGGTTGTCGACCAGCAAGAGTCGTGAGGCGTCTTTCTCGGTGGTGATGATGAGTCGCTTGCTGCCTTGCAAGTCAGTAAATGCCTGTTCGATGCGCTCGATATCATGGGGCGTAAACTCGTGGTGATCGGCAAAGGGAATGGGCGTGATATGTCGCGTTGAGCGATGAAGGTCTAACAGCATCTGCTGTGGTGACGCGATGCCAGTGAGCAGGAGGACGTGCGTGTCGGGTGTCAGTTCCTCGGTCTGCCCGGCGGTATCGCCGAAAAGTCGGCGGAGGCTGCCATAGCGGAATGTCGAGAAGAACAGACTCTGGTAAGGCTTCAGATCCAGCGCCTCGCGGATGACCCGATAGTCCATGGGCTTTAGGTCGTATGGACACTTCGTGACGATGACGACATTGGCGCGTTCTTTGGCACTGACTGGTTCGCGCAGTCTGCCGGCCGGCAGGAGGGCATCGTCGGTGATGAGTCGGTGGTAGTCGGTCAGCAGGATGTTGAGGCCTGGATGTACGTAGCGGTGTTGGTAGGCGTCGTCGAGAAGGATGACATCAACGTCGCGCGTAGCCTCAGCGGTCAATAGTTGTCGTATGCCACGCCGGCGATTGGTGTCCACGGCCACGATAGCTTGAGGGAATTTCTGCTTCATCTGCCAAGGCTCGTCGCCTATCTCGCGCATCGGCGTCTTGCTATCCGCCAGGCGGAAACCGCGCGATTTGCGCTTGTAGCCTCGGCTGAGTACGGCCACGCGGTGGTCAGGCATCAGCATCCGTAGCAACATCTCGGTGTGTGGCGTCTTGCCTGTACCGCCGATGGTGATGTTACCCACGCAAATCACAGGCACTTCGTAGCTCGTTTGTTTCAGCAAGCCCCACTCGAAACCCAGATTGCGCAGTTGCACACCTCGACCATACACCCATGATAGTGGGCGCAGCCATTCATTGATATGGATCAGATCACCTTCCAATTTTCAATAATCTACTGTTCAATTATTCACCTTTCACCTTTCAAGTTCTCAACCTTTCAACCTTTCAACCTTTCAACCTCTCAACCTTTCAACCTTTCAACCTTTCAACGTTTCAACCTTTCAACGTTTCAACGTCTCAACTTTTCAACCTTTCAACGTCTCAAAGGGTTCCATCCCTGCGCTTTCAATTCCATCTCGGTGCCTCCGCGGCAGACCAATTGCAGCCCCAGTTCGGGTTTAGTGATGTGCCCGATGACTTTTACTCCGGGGATAGCACTGACGCGGTCGTGTAGGGTGAGCGGTACGGTGAAGAGCAGTTCGTAATCCTCGCCCCCGTTGAGGGCACAGGTGGTCACGTTCATGTTCAGTTCCTCTGCCATCACGGCTGTCTGATAATCAAGAGGGATGCGTTCCTCGTAGATGCGGCAGCCTACGTGACTCTGCTTGCAGATATGGTGGAGTTCACTGCTGAGGCCATCGCTGATGTCCATCATAGCCGTTGGCAGTATGTCAGCTTTGGCCAGCGCCTCGATGATGTCGCGCCGAGCCTCGGGCTTCAGTTGACGTTCGAGCAAGTATTCGCGTCCGCTGAAGTCGGGTTGGAATGGTGGTAGCGACTCCGGCTTCTCGCCACGTTGACGAGCTTCGCGGAGCTGTTCGTTGTAGACCATCTTCTCTCGTTCAAGTAGTTGCAGCCCCATGTAGGCGGCGCCTAAATCGCCACTGACACAAATGAGGTCGGTGTCGCGTGCGCCATTACGATAGACCACTTTGTCGGCAGCAACGTCGCCGATGCAGGTGATGCTGATGGCCATGCCTGTGAGCGAAGCTGACGTGTCGCCACCCACAACGTCGCACCCATGAGCTTCGCAAGCCATGCGTAGTCCAGCGTAGAAATCCTCCAGGTCCTCGACTTTAAAGCGCTTGGAAAGTGCTAATGACACCGTCATCTGGCGGGGCCTGCCATTCATGGCGTAGATGTCTGAGAGGTTGACCATTGCGCTCTTGTAGCCCAGATGCTTCATTGGCATGTACTGCAGGTCGAAATGTACGCCCTCCATCAATAGGTCGGTTGTCACCAAGACTTTGCGGTCGGCAGCATATTGCATCACGGCACAATCGTCGCCGATGCCCTTCAGCGTCTCGGCGTTCTTCAGTTCTATGTCTTTGGTGAGATGACTAATTAGCCCAAACTCACCCAGTTCAGCGATTTCCATTCAGCATTTATGCATTCCGGTTAATCATTTCGCGCATGATGCCGGCCATGAGTGGCTGCACGGCGTTGGCGGCTTTCTGCACTTCTTCGTGACTCACTTCCACAATCTTGCCTTCGACGCCGAGGTCGGTGATAATGCTCACGCCGAAGACGCGAATGCCACAGTGGTGGGCCACGATTACCTCGGGCACGGTACTCATGCCGACAGCATCACCACCCAGGATACGAAACATCTTATATTCAGCAGGCGTCTCGAATGTTGGACCTTGTGTGCCAACGTAGACGCCATGCTGAACCTTGATGCCCTTCTCAGCGGCAATCACCTCAGCCTCGCGGATAAGTGCTTTGTCATAAACTTGGTGCATGTCGGGGAAGCGTGGTCCAGTGGGGAAGTTGGGGCCGTGGAGGGGATGCTCAGGGAAGAGGTTGATGTGGTCGGTGATGATCATCAGGTCGCCAATCTCGAAGTCGGGATTCATGCCGCCGGCGGCATTACTGACGAACAACGTCTTGATGCCCAGCTCGTACATCACGCGAATAGGGAACGTCACCTCCTTCATCGAATAGCCCTCGTAGAAGTGGAAGCGGCCTTGCATCGCCAGGATGTCATGCTGGCCTAACTTACCGAAGATGAGGCGCCCGGTGTGCCCCTCTACCGTCGAGACAGGGAAGTTGGGGATTTCCTTATATTCTATAGCGAGCGTCACACTGATTTCCTCGGCCAGGCGTCCAAGACCTGTACCAAGGACAATGGCGGTGGTGGGGTGTGCTGGCATGCGCTCTTGCAGCCAAGCAGCAGTCTCTTTAATTTTGTCGTACATAGTGCGTTCAGGTGTTTGAATGGTTTTCGTGGGCAAAGTTAGTCATAAAAATGACATCAGCCATAATTTCGGTGCTAAAATTTGTCTATTTCCGCAAAACAACCTACCTTTGCACTGATTCAAAGCCAAAAAACTGCTTTCAGGAGATGCCTTTTGCGAGTTTACATAGTGTCTTGTTGGTTGTTGTCGTTGCGCAAGTCGTGATAACGGCAGTCATGAGTCTTTTCGCTCGTCATAAAGTGCAATATCTGGCCATCGCATGGATCATGGGTATTTTCGCGGCCGTGGCCATCGGAGCGTTAGCCATCGATGATGTTATTGTGAGAAGCAATCCCGGCATGCTTCATCCAATCATGTTGCTAGCCCTCACGGCGACCATCTTCCTACAGTCCATCTACCCCTTGAGCATCACCATGCCAGCCTTCCTTCAGTGGGGGCGTTCATGGAAATACGCCGCACCCGCCGTCTGCCTCTTTGCCATCTATGGCGTGGCTCTCATCTTGGGTTTGCGTCCTGTTGCGGTGTATACGTGGGCTGAACTTTGGGATCACCTTTTCAGCAGTGACATCCTTCTGCGTTTCGCTATGCTGGCGCTCTGTATCTATTACATCGTCAACATCTTCCGCCTACCGCGTGTCATGCTGCGCAACCCCGACACACCTCATTATCTCTTTGGCTACGCCTTCGCCCTCGGGCTGAGCCTTTGCCTCTACACGTGGTTGGCCATCGACTTCAGCGTTCAGCTTCTTAGTGTGTGGGCGGTGGTCTTCACTATTGTGAATCTTTACCTCTGTCTGCGCACGCTTGAGACTATGGCTTTGAGTCTGCCCCAACCGCCTATTACAACGATGGCCGAGGCCTCTGATGAAGGCGAGGCGCCACAAGCCGTAGAAACGGAACTTGCTGATGCAGCACAAGAGGACTTCAATGAGGCCAATCAACATCGCTTCGAACATCTCGAGTCGTGGATGCAGCATCACAAACGCGAGTGGACGGATTATACATTTGGGCGCGACCAACTTTGTGGGAAAACAGGCATCAATCGCCATCTGATGTTGCAGAGCGTGCGCAGTCAAGGCTACTACAATATCCACGAATACATCAGTCGTTACAGAATCGACGAGGTGCAACGCATGATTCAGTCGGGTGAAGCTACAACGCTTACAGCTTGCCTTGATGCAGGCTTTGCAACCGTCAAGACCCTCCGCGCCGCTTTCGAGAAGTTTACGGGTGAATCCCTCGACCACTATTTAGAACGTTATCGTTAAGCCACACGTATTCGGTCCTTTCTATCCTTGTCCATACTCTGCCGTTTCCGTCTGAGAAAGTTTTTCTTACTTCCATGAGCCAGACGCGAAGCCTCTTCAACTGTTGTTTTGATGCAGATGAGCCCGAAAAAGTGTCAAAAAGATGATTTATACAAATAAAATGCAACGAATATGCAAATAAATAGGGCTAAATGATGCATATTTGAAAGAATATTCATATCTTTGCAGCCGTTTATGAAGAATGGGGTAGTCCCCCTATATATTAAGGTATAGGATTCAATGAGAATGAACCAAAGCAAGAGCACTCGGCTTGAAGTCATCAAGATGATTGTCTCAAGTCAGGAACTCAGCACTCAGGACGAGCTTCTCCTTGAGCTGGAGAAAGCGGGTTTTCCTTCTTCGCAAGGTACGCTGTCGCGCGACTTGCGCCAACTGCGTATAGCCAAAGGCCACAACGAAGCGGGCTTGCAGATTTATATGCTGCCAGAGCGACGTCGCTATCAGCGTGTGAGCGATACGCACATGACCGTTCAGCAAATCAATCGCTTAGGTGCGCTGTCAGTGAAGTTTAGTCAGAACCTTGCCGTCGTGCGCACACCGCCTGGTCACGCCTCACATGTCGCCTACGATATAGACAACGCGCAGATTGAAGAGGTGCTGGGCACCATTGCGGGCGATGATACCATCCTGATTGTACTCACTGAAGGCGCTGATCGCCCCGCCGTGCTAAACCGGCTGGGTGAGGTCGTACCTGCAACAAGACTCTAAAAACAATACAATATAATGGAAAAAACAGCAATAAAGCCCGAAGATATCCAGATTCTGGTGGCCGATGAGTCGCACGAATGTTACGTCGACACGATTCTAAAGACAATCGAAGATGCAGCCAAAGTGCGTGGCACGGGCATCGCTAAGCGTACGCATGATTATGTGTCGACGAAGATGCGTGAGGCCAAGGCCGTCATTGCACTTTGTGGCGATCGTTTCGCAGGTTTCAGTTACATCGAGACTTGGGGAAACAAACAATATGTGACGACTTCTGGCCTCATCGTCCATCCCGATTTCCGTGGGCTCGGCATTGCCAAGCGAATCAAGGATATGACCTTCTCGTTGGCCCGTATTCGGTGGCCGCATGCCAAGATCTTCTCACTCACCAGCGGAGCGGCGGTCATGAAGATGAACACGCAATTGGGCTATCAACCCGTGACCTTCGACGACCTGACCGACGACGAGGCCTTTTGGCGTGGCTGTGAGGGATGTGTCAACGTCGAGGTCCTTCGTGAGCGCCATCGCAAGTTCTGCATTTGCACGGCCATGCTCTTTGACCCCGAGGAGCATTTGCCCGCCAAGATTCCGCAGGATGTGATCAACCGCATAAACCGTTTGGAAGGCCGGGCGACCACCAGTCAGGAGTTTAGGGATTGAGCAACAGCAATACGAAATAAGAATAATTATACAATAAAGATATCGAATATGAAGAAAAAAGTTGTCGTCGCCTTCAGTGGCGGCTTGGATACGAGCTACACGGTGATGTATCTCGCCAAGGAGTTAGGTTATGAGGTGCATGCAGCTTGCGCCAACACGGGCGGTTTCAGCGCCGAGCAGTTGAAGACCAACGAGGAGAATGCCTATCGACTGGGCGCTACGAAGTACGTGACGCTCGATGTCACTCAAGAGTACTACGAGAAGTCGCTCAAGTACATGATCTTCGGCAATGTCCTGCGCAACAACTGCTATCCCATCTCCGTCTCGAGCGAGCGCATCTTCCAAGCTATAGCCATCGCACGCTATGCTAAGGAAATAGGTGCTGACGCCATCGCCCATGGCTCCACTGGTGCAGGCAACGACCAGATTCGCTTCGACATGACTTTCCTTGTGATGGCTCCCGGCGTGGAGATTATCACGCTCACGCGTGACAAGAAGCTCACTCGCAAGGAAGAGGTGGACTACCTGAACGACCATGGCTTCGAGGCTGATTTCGCTAAGCTCAAGTACTCCTACAATGTCGGCATCTGGGGCACCAGCATCTGTGGCGGTGAGTTGCTCGATGCTACGCAGGGTCTGCCCGAAGAGGCTTATCTGAAGCACGTTACCGCTGCTGAGCCCTCAGCACTCCTGAAGATCGAGTTTGAAAAGGGCGAGATTGTCGGTGTCAATGGCGAACATTTCGACGACCGCGTTAAGGCTATTCAGCGCATCGAAGAGATTGGAGCCAGCTATGCCATCGGTCGCGACGCCAACGTCGGCGACACCATCATCGGCATCAAAGGTCGTGTGGGTTTCGAGGCAGCAGCGCCAAAGCTCATCATCGAGGCGCACCGCTTGTTGGAAAAGTCGACCCTCTCGAAGTGGCAACAGTACTGGAAGGATCAACTCGGCAATTGGTACGGAATGTTCCTCCACGAGAGCCAGTATTTGGAGCCCGTGATGCCCGACATCGAGGCTTTCCTTGCCAGCTCGCAGCGAAACGTCACGGGCACAGCCATCTTGCGTTTGCGCCCCTTCGGTTTCGAGACCGTAGGTGTTGATTCCGTCAACGACCTTACAAAGAGCAAGCTCGGCGAATACGGCGAGACGCAGACGGGTTGGACTGCCGACGAGGCCAAGGGCTTCATCAAAGTGCTTTCGACGCCTCTGCGCGTTTATTATGGTATTCATAAGGACGAGGAGCGTTAAGAGATGTCTAAGGAACGACTTGCACGATCGAGCTACAACAAATGGATCGGTGGGGTATGTGGTGGCATGGCCGACTATTTCGGTTGGGATGCCGAATTGCTTCGTCTCATTTGGGTGCTCTTGACGATTGGCACTGCTTTTTGTGGAGGCATCGTCTATCTCGTTTTATGGTTGCTCATGCCGCAAGAATAAATTGAAGATTATGAAAGTTGGTATTATCGGAGGTGCAGGCTATACTGCGGGCGAACTCATTCGTTTGTTGCTGCATCATCCTGAGGTGGAGATAGGCTTCGTCCATAGCACGTCGAACGCCAAGAACCTGTTGACCGATGTCCACGAGGGACTGCTCGGCGAGACCGACATGAAGTTCACAGACCGTCTGCCGTTGAAGTCGATTGATGTTCTCTTTTTGTGCATGGGTCATGGCAAGAGTGCAGAGTTCCTGGCCGAGCATCCCGTACCGCAAAACGTGCGTATCATCGACTTGGCGCAGGATTTTCGCATAGCTTCTCCCGACCACGATTACGTCTATGGCTTGCCTGAGTTGAATCGCGAAGAGATTCAGCATGCCCGTCATATAGCCAATCCGGGTTGCTTTGCTACGGCCATTCAATTGGGCCTTTTACCCTTGGCTGCCAACTGGTTGCTGCACGATGACATCTCTGTCAATGCCATCACGGGTTCGACAGGGGCTGGCGTCAAACCTGCCGCCACGACTCATTTCTCGTGGCGAACAGGTAATATGTCGATATACAAGGCTTTTCGCCATCAGCACGTGCCCGAGATTAAGCAGTCGCTGGCTCAATTGCAGCCAGGCTTTGATGCCTCTTTGGATTTCATCCCTTATCGTGGCGATTTCGCTCGAGGCATCTTTTGTACGGAGGTCGTGCGCATCGATCCCGCCTTGCCCGAGGAGGATGTCGTCAAACTCTATCGTCAGTTCTATGAGGCGGCGGCCTTCACGCACTACGTCGACCGCGACCTTGACCTCAAACAGGTCGTCAACACCAACAAAGCGCTTGTTCACGTCGAGAAGTTCGACAACAAACTGCTCATCACCAGCGTTATCGATAATCTCCTCAAAGGTGCAAGTGGTCAGGCCGTGCAGAACATGAACCTCATGTTTGGTTTTGATGAACATGCAGGTTTGAATCTCAAGCCCTCTGCCTTCTGAGGATATAAGTATAAGTTAATCCATTAATAGTAATTTGTCAAATCGTGAACTTATTCGACGTCTATCCCCTCTTTCCCATCAACATTGTGCGCGGCAAAGGTTGTCGCGTCTGGGACGAGGATGGTAAAGAATATTTGGACCTTTATGGCGGTCATGCCGTCATCTCCATTGGCCATGCTCATCCTCATTATGTTGAGGCTGTCAGCCGTCAAGTCAGTCAGTTGGGCTTCTACAGCAATTCTGTCGTTAATCGTTTGCAGCAACAACTGGCAGAACGGCTCGGCCGCCTCTGCGGTTATGATGACTATCAGTTGTTCCTCATCAACAGTGGTGCTGAAGCCAACGAGAATGCCCTCAAACTCGCCTCTTTCCATACGGGACGCCGCCGCGTGCTCACCGCCCAAAAGGCTTTCCATGGGCGCACAAGTCTCGCTGTAGAGGTGACTAACAATCCTAAAATCATTGCACCCATCAATGACAATGGCCATGCTACGTTTCTGCCTCTGAACGACTTGGATGCGTGGAAGGCAGAACTGGCCAAAGGCGATGTAGCGGCTTGCATTGTGGAATGCATTCAAGGCGTGGGCGGCATACGCATGGCTACGGCCGAGTTTATGCAGGGACTCCGTCAGGCGTGCAACGAGACGGGGACGGTGCTCATCTGCGATGAGATTCAGTGCGGCTATGGCCGATCTGGTCGTTTCTTCGCCCATCAATGGCTTGACGTGCGTCCCGACATCATCACGGTGGCCAAGGGCATAGCCAACGGTTTCCCCATGGGAGCTGTGTTGATTTCGCCCAAGTTCGAGGCCGTCTATGGGCAGTTGGGCACCACTTTCGGCGGTAATCATCTCGCTTGTTCTGCTGCATTAGCTGTGCTCGACGTCATGGAAGGCGAAGGCCTTGTAGAGAATGCCCGTTTGGTAGGTGATTACCTCCTGCAGCAACTGCGTTCCCTATGTCATAGTGGCCAAGTCTCCGTCGGGACGGCTTCTGACGCCCCCCCGGCTCATATCGTCGATGTTCGCGGCCGTGGACTGATGATTGGCATCGAACTGGATGTTCCTTACAAGGAGATCCGTCAACGCCTGCTCTTCGAGAAACATGTCTTCACGGGTTGTGCTGGCACACATGTCTTGCGTCTGCTGCCGCCTCTCTGTCTGAGTATGGCT
>CADCOX010000095.1 GCA_902803195.1 uncultured Bacteroidales bacterium | reverse complement strand
TGCCATTGGTACTCGCTGTTGTCGTAGTAGCACAGGTTGGGCAGCGCATCGCTCATGCCCATGTAGGCTATCATGCCATAGGCTTGCTTCGTCACGCGCTCCAGGTCGTTCATCGCGCCGCTGGAGATATGTCCGGTGAACAGCTCCTCGGCCGCACGGCCGCCGAGCGTAGCACACATCTCGTCGAGCATCTGCTCGCGAGTGGTGATCTGACGCTCCTCGGGCAAGTACCAGGCTGCCCCTAACGCGCGCCCGCGCGGTACTATAGTTACTTTAATCAGCGGATTGGCATACTGCAGGTTCCACGAGATGGTGGCGTGCCCGGCTTCATGGAGGGCGATGGTGCGCTTCTCCTCCTCAGTCATCACCTTGGTCTTCTTCTCCAGGCCGCCTACGATGCGGTCCACGGCGGCGAGGAAGTCCTCTTTCGTGACGGCCTGCTTGCCATGGCGGGCTGCGATGAGGGCAGCCTCATTACAGACGTTGGCGATGTCGGCGCCGCTGAAGCCCGGCGTCTGGCGGGCCAGCAGGTCGATGTCTAACGACGAATCCACCTTGATGGGCTTCAGGTGCACCTTGAACACCGCCTTGCGCTCGTTCAGGTCGGGCAGGTCCACGTGGATCTGACGGTCGAAGCGCCCTGCGCGCAGCAGCGCCTTGTCGAGGATGTCGGCGCGGTTGGTGGCAGCCATGATGATGACGCCCGAGTTGGTACCGAAGCCGTCCATCTCCGTCAGCAGCTGGTTGAGCGTCGACTCGCGCTCGTCGTTGCCGCCCATCATGGCGTTGCGCGAACGGGCACGGCCCACGGCGTCTATCTCGTCGATGAAGATGATACATGGCGCTTTCTCCTTCGCTTGGCGGAACAGGTCGCGCACGCGGCTCGCGCCGACGCCCACGAACATCTCCACGAAGTCCGAACCCGACATCGAGAAGAAGGGCACGTCGGCTTCGCCCGCCACGGCCTTCGCCAACAGGGTCTTACCCGTTCCCGGAGGGCCTACGAGCAGGGCGCCCTTAGGTATCTTGCCGCCGAGGTCCGTGAACTTCTTGGGGTTCTTCAGGAACTCCACGATCTCCTGCACCTCCTGCTTGGCCGAGGCTTGTCCCGCCACGTCCTTGAACGTCACCTTCGACTCGTTCTCGCTTCCTTTTTCTACCAGTTGCGCGCGCGAACGGCCTACGTTGAAGATGCCGCCCATGCCGCCTCCGCCACTCCCCATGCGTCGCATGATGAGCAACCAGATGACGATGATGAACAGCAGGGGGAACAGGTTCCAGAACACCTGCATGAACGTGCCGTTGGAGCGTTTATAGCTGAGCTCGCCTTTGAAGTTGCCCAGCTCCTGCTGCGACGAGACGAACTCGTCCAGTTTGTCGGCCGAGGGATACTCCGCCTGCACGAAGGGCTGCTTGCCCGTCTGCTCGATGCCTTGCTGAAACACGTCGCGCACATGCTCGGGCCGCACGTACATGCGCACCGTCCCTTCGTCCTTGTTCGCGACGATCTTGTTGGCAAAACCCTGCTCCACGTACTGCTTGAATACCGTGTACGTCACGCTCTTCGAGGCGGTGCCGGCCGACTGCAGGTCGTCGCCAGCAAAGAACAAGTATCCCAGCGCGATGGCTATGGCGATGTAGATCCACGTCAGATTCACGCGCGGCATCTTATTCTTGTTCTTGTTGCGATTCTTATTGTTGTCTGTATCCATTATTTATTTGCTTGTCTAACGAAAACGGGGTTAACGATAACGGTAACGATAACGGTAACGAAAAAGGAACCAACTCGTCCGCTCGAGCTCTGCTCGCTTCGCTCTGCGAAGAACTCGTCCGCTCGGCATCCCGTAGGGTGACGCTTGACACTTCAAGAACTCGTCAACTCTAATCCAAATTGGGAATCTCCGTGAGCGCGGCGTCCTCCCACAGGTGTTCCAGGTCGTAGAACTCACGCGCCTCGGCGAGGAAGATGTGTACGATGACCTCGCCATAGTCCATCGCCACCCACTGCGCATTGCGCAGGCCGTCGATGGCCGTGGGGCGAGCGTGGGCGTTCTTGCGGGCGAACTCCTCCACCGACTCGGTGAGGGCTTGGATGTGACTGGGCGAATTGCCCGTAGCGATAACGAAGGCGCGGCAGATGGCGTCGTCAATGTCCGAGAAGTCGGCGATCACGATGTCGCGACCCTTCTTCTCCTCGAGGCCGGCCTGAATCTGGTCAATAAGTTTTTCTGTGTGTAAATCCATTAAATGTCATTTTGGAGCCACAAAGATACGATGTTTTCCCCGATACAGACAAAAATTAGGCCGAAAATTTATTTTTTTTAGGGAAAAGTTTGCACGTTTCGCAAAAACTACCTACTTTTGCACCCGCAAATCAGAAATGAAATGCACAACAAAGTCGATTGGGCTATGGTGTAATGGTAACACTGCAGATTCTGGTCCTGCCTTTCCTGGTTCGAGTCCGGGTAGCCCAACATCGAGCGAAGGAGGTTGTTCAAGGGAACGGCCTCCTTTCTTTTTGCCC
>CADCOX010000094.1 GCA_902803195.1 uncultured Bacteroidales bacterium | reverse complement strand
TGTTGTGTTAAGACACTTGAGAGTCTTTTGCCTGTTGGCGGCTGCGAGCCTATGCGTGGGTGCAGAGGCCCAGTACGATGCTGCGTTCAATCACTATTGGGCGCTGCAATCGCTGTATAATCCTGCCGCTTCAGGACTCAAGGGTCAGCTGGACGTTCAGGCAGCCTATGCCATGCAGATGATGGGCTATACCCATGCTCCAGCCACGATGACCATCACGGCCGACGTACCGCTGTGGATGATCAGTCCGGCGCATGGGGCGGGAATGGGATTCGTGAACGACAAGATAGGTCTGTTCGAGCACAAACGTTTCTTCGTCCACTATGCCTACCACCAACGACTTTGGGGTGGACGCTTGAGCGTCGGTGTGCGCGCAGGTCTCTTGGCAGAGTCGTTCGACGGAACGGGTGTCGACGTCGTCGAAACGGGCGACCCTGCTTTCCCCTCATCGGAAGTCAACGGCACTGCCTTCGACCTGGATGGTGGCTTGCGCTATGACGGCAAGCGGTGGTATGCTGGCTTTTCAGTAGCGCATGCATTGGCCCCGATGGTGTCGCTCGGCGATACCAAAGCCAATGAGTTTGAGGTGCCTCAGACATTTTATTTGACAGGTGGATACAATATTCGGCTTCGTAATCCGTTATTATCTATGCAGACCTCTGCCATCGTGCGTACAGACTTGACCGCCTGGCGTGGCGATGCGACGGCGCGTCTGTGCTACAATGGTCCCAAAGGAAAGATGTATGTGGGCGTTGGTTATAGTCCTACCATCTCGGCGTCGGTGCTGATTGGCGGCGACTTCCACGGCGTTCAACTGGGCTACTGCTACGAGATCTATACTTCGGGTGTCGGTGCCCTTCAGGGGACACATGAACTGTCGATAGGTTATACAACCGACCTGAACCTCTTCAAGAAAGGCAAGAATCGCCACCAGAGTGTCAGGATCTTGTAAGTACAAGGGAGTGGATATTAAACAAATAATGTAGGTTTTTAAACGCTTTAGCCTCAATCCATATTGGATAAACGTAAACGATAACGAAAACGTAAAAGAAAACGAAATAAACGTAAACCATAGATTATGGCAACTAATAGTTCACAAAAGCATTATACTCCCCTTGCCCTTTGGAGAAGGGTCGGAGGTGAGGCTTTTTTGTTTTTGCTGCTTTGCGCATCAGCTGTGCTCGCGTCGTGTGCTGGCGCCAAGTCCAATGCGATGGCTGCTGGCGGCGAGATCACGGGAGTCCGCGGTACGGCGATGGGCGAGTCGACGCCTTTCGGAATGGTGGCTGTTCCCAAGGGTTCGCTGCGGGTAGGCTTCGAGGAAGGCGACACCCTATGGGGTGCTGGTTTTCCCTCGCGCGACATCTCGGTGGACGGCTTCTGGATGGATCAGACCGAAGTCTCCAATGCCAAGTACCGCCAGTTCGTTCATTGGGTGCGAGATAGCATCATCCGCGAGCGTCTGGCCGACCCTGCTTTTGGCGGCGATGAGACCTATAAGATAGAGGAAGACAAGGAAGGCAATCCTGTTACTCCCCATTTGAACTGGAATAAGGCTATTCCCTGGCGCAAGGCCAGTGAGGATGAGGCGCGTGCTATCGAGAGCGTCTACGTCACCCATCCCATCGACGGAACCAAGATGTTGGACGCCAGCCAGATGAACTACCGCTACGAGGTTTACGACTACGCCGCAGCTGCGTTGCGCAAATACCGCCTTAACCCCGAGGAGCGCGACCTGAACACCGACCATGCCGTCTCCACAGCTGAGGTCATCATCTCCAAGGATACCGCCTATATCGACGATGATGGCAAGATTGTGCGTCAGACCATCACGCGTCCGCTCTCTGGTCCATGGGACTTCCTGAACACCTATATCGTCAATGTCTACCCTGATACGACATGCTGGGTCAACGACTTCCAGAATGCCGAGAACGAGCGCTATATGCGACTCTATTTTTCCAATCCCGTCTACGACGACTATCCTGTAGTAGGTGTGACATGGGAGCAGGCGACTGCTTTCTGCCGTTGGCGCACGGAGTTTCTGGCTAAGGGCCTTGGCTCTAATGCCGCCGACATCCAACCTTTCCGCTTGCCCACCGAGATAGAGTGGGAGTATGCAGCCCGTGGCAAGGATGGCAATCCTTTCCCCTGGGAGTCATCCGATGTCAAGAGTGACAAGGGTTGTTTCTACGCCAACTTCAAGCCCGACCGGGGCAACTACACCAAGGACGGATCGCTTATTACATCGAAGTGCGGCATCTTCTCGGCCAACAGTAACGGTCTGTATGACATGGCAGGTAATGCGGCCGAATGGACCAGCACTGTCTTTACCGAGGCGGGTGTCGATGCGATGAGCGACATGAACCCAGAGCTGCGCTACAATGCTGCCAAGGAGGACCCCTACCGACTGAAGAAGAAGAGCATCCGCGGCGGTTCATGGAAAGATCCCGAGTCGATGATCCGTTCGGCATGGCGCTCCTATGAGTACCAGAATCAGCCTCGGTCCTACATCGGATTTCGTTGCGTGCGTTCCATGGTACGTGATGCCTCGGGTATCAAGAATAAAGGAAAGAAATAACGCAATAGAAAAATTTAAAGATATGAGGATTTAAGGTGAGAATAGCAATCATATTGACAGAAGAAACATATTTCACCTCACAACCTCACAACCTCACAACCTAAGAAGTTGAGTATATGCGAAACTTCAATCATTAAATCCAAAAAAACAGAATATGTCTAAGTTTAGCCTTATAGCCCGCTTGCAGCACTGGATGGATTCCGTTCCGGGCCAAACATTTATGAATTACGCCTATAGCTGGGGTGCAGCTATCGTTATTCTGGGAACGCTCTTCAAGCTGACGCACATCCCTGGTGCCAACTTGATGCTGTTCATCGGTATGGGCACCGAGGTCTTCGTGTTCTTCATCTCAGGTTTCGATCGTCCGTTCGATGCAAAAGTCGACAATGAGTTGGCTGATGACTTCGTGACGCTCGACGAACTCGAAGAGCTCAAGGAAGCCGCATCGCGCGCCGCCAACATAGATGGTGCTCCTCAAGTGGTGCCCGTCGGCGGTACGGTTGTCACTGGTGGTCCCGTGGCTGGCGGCGGTACTGTCGTTGCGGGTGGTCCTGTGGTCACAGGTGGCTCGGCCGTTGCTGAGGGTGCTGTAGGCGGTGGCACGATTGTTGGCGGCGGTGGCACAGTCATCATCGGTGGTGGCGGCGCGCCTGCAGGTGGTACCGTGGTCATCGGCGGTGGTGCACCAGCGGCAGCAGGCGAAGGAACGACTGTCGTTGCCGGTGGCGGTGGCGTCGCCGGTGGTGCAGGTCTCTCTGCCGAGGACGCAGCCAACTTGGCCGTAGCAGCTCAGGCTGCAGCCAGTGCGGCTCACATCAGTCAGGATGCTCAAGGATTACTCACCAACGCGCAGGCTGCCAATGCTCCCGAGGTCGAAGATGCAATCGAAGCTTATGTCGACCAGTTGCAACAACTCACCGAAGTGCTTACTCGTGTACGTGAACAAGCCAGCCGCATGACGCAAGACAGCGAAGAGATGGTCAACCTCAACCGCACCCTCACGGGCATTAACACCATCTATGAAATGCAACTCAAGAGCGTCAGCCAGCAGGTCGGAACCATCGACCAGATTAACGACCAGACGCGTCGCATGGCCAGTCAGATCGAAGAACTCAACGGCGTCTATGCCCGCATGATTGAGGCGCTCACGGTTAATATGCCTAAGGTTTAGGCACGCGCCTTGCGCGAAGTTTAAGGTTTAAAGTTTAAGGTTTAACGACCTCCAGCTTGTCCCTTAAACTTTTAAACATTCAACATTAAACATTCAACATTAAACTGCGAGCTTGCTCGCGCCCTATATGCCCGTTAAGAAAAGACCCATATCTCCTCGTCAGAAGATGATCAACCTGATGTACGTCGTCCTAATGGCGATGCTCGCGCTGAACGTGTCGAGCGACGTACTCAACGGCTTTTCGTTGGTCGACAAGAGTTTGCAGACCACGACGAAGAATGCCAGTCAGGTGAACGAAGGCATCTATGACGACTTCGAGGAGCAGATGAAGGCGAACCCGAAGAAAGTCAAGGAGTGGTACGACAAAGCACAGGTGGTGCGCCAGATGTCCGACTCATTGTTCGACTTGGCCGAGGAGTTGAAGGAACTCATCGTCAAGAAGAGCGATGGCGACGACGGTGACGTTACCGATATCAAGAATCGCGAGGACCTCGAGGCGGCTACGAGCGTCATGCTCGCTCCCGGTACTGGTCGTGGCCGCATGTTATATAATGGTATCAATAGTTACCGCGAACGCATCATCCAGATGGTGACCGACTCCGCGCAGCGCCGCATCATCGCCTCCAACCTCTCGACCGACGTGCCTACCAGCGTGCGCACCCTCGGCAAGAACTGGCAGGAATACATGTTCGAGTCGATGCCCACAGCTGCTGCCGTTACTCTGCTCACCAAATTGCAGAGCGACGTCCGCTATGCCGAAGGTGAAGTGCTGCACGGGCTGGCCTCCAACATCGGTGTCAAGGATATCCGCGTCAACGAACTCAATGCTTATGTCATCCCCTCGGCACAAACTGTCGTTCAAGGTGGCAAGTTCTCTGCGCAGATCCTCATGGCTGCCGTCGATACGACCAATCGTCCTACCATCTACATCGGTGGACAAAAGATCAACAGCGACCGTGGCATCTATGAAACCGTCTGTTCGCGTACCGGCGACTTCAATCTCGTTGGATATATCGAGATGATGAATGCTCAAGGCGAGCTCGTGAGGCGCAATTTCGAGCAGAAGTACACCGTCGTCGCTCCCTCTGCCACGGTATCGGCCGACTTGATGAACGTCCTCTATGCAGGCTATGACAACCCAATGTCGGTCAGCGTTCCTGGCGTTTCGACCAGCCAACTACAGGTGTCGATGAGCGGAGGCGGACTCACGCCAAAGGGCGATGGTAAGTTCATCGCACGACCTACGCAGGTGGGCGGCGAAGCGGTCATCACCGTGGCGGCGAAGACCGAGGGACGTGTCCAGGAGATGGGTAAGTTCACCTTCCGTGTCCGCAAGCTGCCCGACCCGACAGCCTTCATCGCATATTCCGATGGCCAAGGTGGCGAGAACCGCTTTAAGGGTGGTAAGATCTCCAAGCAAGTGCTGATGAGTGTCAATACCCTCGGTGCTGCCGTTGATGACGGACTGCTCAATATCCCCTTCCGTGTGACGGGATTCGAGACGGTCTCCTACGACCGAATGGGTAATGCCTTCCCTGTCGTCTCGGAGTCTGCTGACTTTACGGAAAGACAAAAAAGTATGATCCGTGGCCTCACGCGCGGTAAACGTTTTTTCATTACGCGCATCAAAGCTATAGGACCTGACGGTGTAGAACGCACCCTCGACGGCGCAATGGACGTGACCGTCAACTAAAAGAATATCTAGAGCATCTAGAGAATCTAGAATATCTAGAGCATCTAGAATATCTAGAGCATCTAGAGCATCTAGAAAATCTAGAAAATCTATAGCATCCAGAGAATCTACAAAAAAAACGATAACGACTATGAAAAGAATTCTCATCATATTTACGGCCGTGCTCATGGCAGGCATTACTGCAAACGCTCAGCCCGCCAGACGCCGTACGACGACCACCTCGACGAACCGTAACGCTGCAGCTCAGAGACAAGCTGCTGCTGAGAAGAAACCCGACCGTGCGTCGATCATGTTTCCTACGTCGGCCGAGATGCCGGAGGACGTCGTCTGGCGCCGTGACATCTATCGCCAACTCGACTTGTTGAAGGATGCCAATGCACCCCTCTACTATCCTGTCGAGCCACGTGGCAAGGACCAGAACCTCTTCACGTTCATCTTCCGCCTTTTCGTGTCGGGGCGCATCAAGGGCTACAAGCCAGGCGATGATGGCGGCGAGTCGTTCGACGAGAAAGACCGTCTCGAAGTGAAGGACTTGTTGACCGACCAGCGTATCTACTTCGAGGAGGAGGGCGGTAAGATTACCGTTCCCGAGAGCGACATACCCTCGTCTTTCGTCAAGCGTTTCTACCTGAAGGAAAGCAGCTATTTTGATCAGCGTTCCGCTACATATAAGACACGAGTCGTGGCCCTCTGCCCTGTGCTCATGGAGGAGAGCGAGTTCGAGTCGATAGACGATGAACCCGGTACAGCTCAATCAAGGCCTTTATTCTGGGTGAAATACGATGACATCTCCAGCTACCTCTCCCGTATGCCGGTGATGGCTTCCAACTTCAACAATGTCACCAATATGACTGTTGACGACTATTTCACTTTGAACCGCTATGAAGGCAAGATCTACAAGACCAACAACCTGCAGGGCCGCCTGCTGTCTGACTATGCTAAGAACGACACTGCAATGGCTGCCGAGCAGAAGCGCATCGAGCAACAACTCGTAGACTTCGAGGAGCATATCTGGCATACCCCCGTCCCCGTTGACTCGCTCGATAGTGTCTCCGTGGCCGAAAAGACTGACAAGGCTGACAAGAAGGTTGCCCGTGCTTCCCGTAGGTCTGAGAGCACCAGCGATGACAAGAAATCAACGGGTCGTCGTGGTGCATCGGCTGCCTCCAAGCGTAACAAGGCGCCCTCGTCGTCCTCTTCCTCTTCGTCCGCTCCCCGTGTGTCCGCTCGTCGTCAACGTCGATAAAAACGATAACGAAAACGTGAACGAATACATCTTTTGGCATTCAGAGCCAAAACGATGTTTCTGTTAGAAGACCAAAGCACCGCCCGTTAACGTTATCGTTCCCGTTAAAAAAACAACACTCAGCCCGTTTTTGTACTTCAAGTCTGAAGCGTCGAGCGTTCGTTATCCTTCCCGTTAAATAAACATCCTCTCATGAAACGTCTACTGATTCTTCTCACGTCCGTCTTCGCCCTCACTGTTACGGCGTCAGCTCAGACGCAGTTTGGAGTTGAGGCTGGAGCCATCATCAACAAGATGTCTTTCTCGAAGGACGTCTTCAAGTCGGACAACTGTTCGGGTTTCTTCCTTGGCCCTAAGCTGAAGACTACTATCCCCATCCTCGGTCTGGGCGCAGATGCAGCATTGCTTTATGCTCATCGTACGGCCGAAATCAACGATGTAGATAAGAAGCATATGAGTTACGTCCGCGTCCCAGTCAACGTTCGTTGGGAGATTGGCCCTAAGCAGTTCGGCGCCTATGTTAGCACGGGACCGCAATGGGATTGGCTCATCGGCAATTCCAATCTCACTACCCGCGCGGGGCTGCGTGCCACCTTCGACCATAGCATCTTCAGCTGGAACGTGGGCATCGGTCTGATGCTCTTTAGCCACCTTCAGGTCGGTGCCAGTTATTGCATCCCGCTCACCAACGCAGGCAGCGTCAAAGATGTCTACGAGGGCGTGACGGATAACATCAGCATGAAGAACAAGGAGTGGCAGGTGCGCCTGAACTACTACTTCTAAGCTCATCATTTTTCACAAGAACACACCTTAAATAACATCTGAAACGATGTCGCATTTCGCCGACGTCATTATACCTGTCCCATTGCAAGGACTGTTCACTTACGCTCTGCCTGACACACTGGTTCCACAGCCTCAGGCAGGGTGTCGCGTTCTCGTGCCCTTTGGCAATCGGCAGTCGCTCGTCGGTCTTGTCGTGCGTCTTCATGACCAAGCTCCTGTTGGCATTGAGGTCAAGCAGATCCTTGAGGTCGTTGATGCCACACCTGTCATCCTGCCAGCACAGCTCAACCTGTGGCAATGGATAGCCGACTACTACCTCTGCTCCATCGGCGAAGTTTTCAAAGCCGCACTGCCTGGGAATTTGAAAAGAGGGAAAAATGGCTCACTCTCGACAAACGTTCCCCCTCCTCAGATTGAGATGGGAGAGTCTTTACCCACCCTCTCTCCCGCCCAATCCACGGCTCTTCTGAGTATCAAGGAACAGTGGAAGCAGCATCCTGTCTGCCTCTTCCATGGCGTCACGTCAGCAGGCAAGACTGAGGTCTACATTCATCTTATAGCCGAAGCTATTGCTCAGGGTAAGCAGGTGCTTTATCTGTTGCCCGAGATTGTCCTTACGACTCAGCTTACCGACCGTCTGCGCGCCGTCTTCGGTGAGCGAATGGGTGTTTACCACAGCAAGTTCACCGACAAGGAACGTGCCAACGTCTGGTGGCGCCAGTTGTCAACGCAGCCCTACGACATCATTGTGGGTGTGCGTTCGTCGGTATTCCTTCCGTTCCAGCGCCTCGGACTCGTCATCGTCGACGAGGAGCATGAAGTCAACTTCAAGCAGCAGGAGCCCGCACCTCGTTACAACGCTCGCAGCGTCGCCATACTCATGGCCTCGCGAGCCAAGGCGCTCACTCTCCTCGGCACCGCTACACCCTCCTTCGAGAGTTATTACAACGCCCGCATGGGCAAGTACGGCCTCGTTGAGCTCAGCGAGCGTTATGGGCGTGTGCAACTGCCAGAGATTGAGATTGTCGACGTAAGCGAGCTACGCCGTAAGCGCCGCATGAAAGGTCCCTTCTCGCCGCAGTTGCTCGACCGCACGCGTGCTGCCCTTGAGGCAGGCGAGCAGGTCATCCTCTTCCAGAACCGTCGTGGCTATGCTCCTCATGTGCAATGCCATGTCTGTGGTTGGGTGCCCCGTTGTCCTCATTGCGATGTCCCGCTGACGCTCCACAAGAAATCGGGGCGCATGACATGCCACTACTGCGGCTTCACCACTGAGATACCTGCTCAGTGCCCGGCTTGCGAGAATCCCGACCTGCGCAGCCGTGGCTTCGGTACCGAGCGCATCGAAGAGGACCTCCAGAAGTTGTTCCCCGAGGCACGTGTTGCTCGCCTCGACCTTGATACGACACGCACACGGACAGCCTACGAACAGATTCTTGAGGACTTCGCGGCCCATCGCACCGATATCCTTGTGGGCACACAGATGGTAGCCAAAGGGCTTGATTTCGGTCGCGTCAGCGTCGTAGGCATCCTCTCAGCCGATACGATGCTTTGTCAGCCCGATTTCCGTGCCTACGAACGTTCTTTCCAGATGCTGACGCAGGTGGCGGGGCGTGCCGGACGTCGCGATAGCCGTGGCTATGTCCTCTTGCAGACGCTGACGCCGGACCTCTCGCTGATTCATCAGGTTGTGGCTGACGACTATGCCAATGCTTACCGCGAGCAAATGCTGGAGCGCCGTGAGTTTGGCTATCCTCCTTTCATGCAGATGGTTATCGTCTACGTGCGTCATCGCCGTTCGGCCGATGTCGATCTCCTTGCCCGCGAATTGACCCTCCGCTTGCGTCAGTTGCTCGGTACGCGCGTCCTCGGCCCAGATGAGCCACCTGTGGCCCGTGTGCAGGGACTCTGCATCCGACGTATCATCCTGAAGCTCGAGCGCAAGCTCCCCATCGCTCGCATCAAACAGAGCCTTCTCTCTATGCGTGCCGAGCTTCTTGCACAGAAAGCTTTCGCTTCTGGTCAGATTCTCTTCGACGTCGACCCTTTGTAAAAGGAAGACCCCTTTACAAGTAAACTCAAAACAATGTTTCAGGCTACAAAAACAAACGCGGCCCTTCTCACGAAGAGCCGCGCCTTAGCTATGAACAAATCTTTGTTGAATCTCTCAGAATAACCTTTTGGAAAACACATCCGATGATGTGTCCTTTTGCTTTTTCTATCGCATCACTGCGACAGTTGTGCTTTCGTTATTCTGCGGTTCCCACGAAGGGGAATCCTGCAATCAACTTACCTTAACTAACTTACCTAAAGATTGAGTAGCAATGCTACTCGATGATGAAAACCTTTAAAACTAACCTAATACCATGAAAAACCGTATATCTTGAAGTCTCTCACGAGACCTTGTCATCTTTTGACACTGCAAAGGTACGGCGATTATGTGTAACTCGAACACTTTTTCTTCTCTTTTTCTGTGGAAATATATCCTTTCTTGACATAAATCAAACAGAAACAACGGAATACCTCTCAAAACGTTATAAAATGAAAGGGGACGTCATGGGAAGTGCCAGTCTGTTCATGGCTCAATTTCTTGACGTTGAAAGCAAATTCAGAGCAAATGCGGAGGGCTCAAGTTAGAGCTCTCCGCATTTAGTTCCAGTATCAGAAGTATTTGTGATGATTATTCTTACCTCTTCAGTTTCACTCTTCACTTCTGGTCGTAGGCGTGTTTGGGGTAATCGACCGTGTAGTGCAAGCCGCGACTCTCCTTGCGCTCGATGGCCTGACGGGTGATGAGGTAACCGACGTTGACCATATTGCGGAGCTCGCAGATGTCCTTCGAGGCTTTTACGCGTTTGAACAGCTCTTCGGTCTCCTCGTAGATGATGTCGAGGCGCGTCCATGCGCGATGCAGACGCAGGTCGGAGCGGACGATGCCGACGTAGTTCGACATGATCTGTCCCACTTCCTTCATGTCTTGAGCGATGAGCACCTTCTCCTCGTTGGTCATCGTGCCTTCGTCGTTCCATTCGGGCACTTGGTCGTTGAACGTGTACTCATCGATGTGCGCTATCGAGTGTTCAGCAGCCTTGTCGGCATAGACGACGGCTTCGATGAGCGAGTTGGAGGCCAGGCGGTTGCCGCCGTGCAGACCTGTGCACGAGCACTCGCCAACGGCATACAGTCGATGGATGGTCGAGCAGGCGTTCAAGTCCACCTTGATGCCGCCGCACATGTAGTGAGCGCAAGGTACTACAGGGATGTATTGCTTTGTGATGTCGATGCCTATCGAGAGGCACTTGGCGTAGATGTTCGGGAAGTGGTGCTTTGTCTCCTCGGGGTCTTTGTGTGTCACGTCCAGGCATACGTGGTCGATGCCGTGGATCTTCATCTCTTTATCGATGGCACGTGCTACGATGTCGCGTGGAGCTAAGGACAGGCGCTTGTCGTATTTCTGCATGAACTCCTCGCCATTAGGCAGACGCAGGATGCCGCCGTAGCCGCGCATGGCCTCCGTGATGAGGTAGGCCGGATGCGTCTCGGCCGGGTTGTAGAGTGCGGTGGGGTGAAACTGTACGAACTCCATGTCCTTCACGATACCCTTGGCACGATAGACCATGGCTATGCCGTCGCCCGTGGCGATATTCGGGTTTGTCGTCGTGGCGTAGACGGCACCCGTGCCGCCTGTGGCCATCAGTGTGACGCGTGAGAGGAAGGTGTCGATCTTCTTTGTGTCGGGGTCGAGGACGTAGGCGCCGTAGCATTCGATGTCCGTCATATGGCGGTTCACCTCGCGGCCTAAGTGGTGCTGGGTGATGATCTCCACGGCGAAGTGGTTCTCGAGGATAGTGATGCGCTTGTCGGCTCTGACGGCGCGGATGAGTCCCTGTTGGATCTCATGACCCGTGTCGTCGGCGTGATGCAGGATGCGGAACTCCGAGTGGCCGCCCTCACGATGGAGGTCGAACTCGCCGTCCTCGTTCTTGTCGAAGTTGACGCCCCACTTCACCAGGTCGGCGATGCCCTTCGGCGCATTCTTCACCACCTGCTCCACAGCAGCGGGGTCCGAGATGAAGTCGCCTGCCACCATCGTGTCGTGGATGTGCTTCTCGAAGTTATCCACCTTTAGGTTCGTCACCGAGGCCACGCCGCCCTGCGCTTTGTCCGTGTTGGCCTCGTCGATAGTTGTCTTGCAGATGAGCGCTACCTTGCCCTTGCCGCTTTGAGCGACCTTCAGGGCATAACTCATTCCGGCCACGCCCGAGCCGATGATGAGGAAGTCGAATTTGCGAATCATCGATTTGTTGTAAGTTAAAGGAATTGACTTTTTACGGCACAAAG
>CADCOX010000093.1 GCA_902803195.1 uncultured Bacteroidales bacterium | reverse complement strand
TCCCAGACTTCCTGCGGGAAGGTAGCGATACACTCGTTGTTGCCGTCGGTACCCTCAAGTCCGAAGCGATAAGTGCCGTTCCAGCTGGCAGGACCCAAGGCGTCGGGATCGGGGTTTGTCCATAGGACGGTCTTCACGATTTCCATGTGACCGCCGTCGGCTGAAGGCTCGTAGGCCAGTTCGGGCAACGGAATCTTCTGTCCGTCGTAGGTGTGGACATAGCCCACGAAGGAGCCTTTGTAGATGTTCTTCAGCGGCACGCGGAAGATGACATTGCTGGTGCCTTTGCGGTAGAAATCCTTTTGGTCGATGAGCTGAAAGACGGAGTCCTTATCGAGCAGTTCGACTGCATTGATGAACTCGAGGTCGGAGCCGTACACGGTGATCAGCTCGCCGCCCGTGGCGGTCTCGCCCGGCTGCTTGGAGAAACCTGACACCTTGGTGTGGCCGAGGGTCAAGGCGAGGTCGGACGTGACCTCGTCGTTGGCGGAGCGCACGATGATGTGTCCACCCTCTTCGGGAATGCCAGCAGGTGCGTTGACACGGATCATGCCGTCGCCGACGACCTCGAAATCGGTCACTTTAGCACCGCCGGGGAATTCAATCTCAGTGGCGCTAAGAAAGCCCGTGCCGCTGATGGTCATCGGTTGGTTGGTGACAACCTTCGTCGGGAAGAACGTCTTGATGCCTAAGCCGAAGTTACTACCCAATGGTTCGTCGGCGTCCTTACAGGATGTAAAGGCCGTTCCGATGAGCACCACAGCCAGTAGCGCGCCTAAATAATTGATTATATTCTTCATAGTTGGTTACAGTTTTTTAGTTGACGAGTTGACAAGTTCTTCGCAGAGCGAAGCGAGCAGAGCTCGAGCGGACGAGTTGACAAGTTGTTAGTTATCGTTATCGTTAACATTATCATTATCGTTATCGTTATCGTTTTGGTTTACCATCCCGGGTTCTGGGTGAGGTTGCCGTTCTTTTTCAGTTCCGACTGCGGGATAGGATAGTAATTGAACTTATCGTCCCACTGGCGGGCAACGGTAGAGCGTGTGAGTTGCAGATTGGGGCTGATGGTAGCCACCTGAATGTTCTTGAAGTACTGAGCGCCCTTCTTCCAGCGGCGGACATCCCAGAAGCGATGGTTCTCGAAAGCCAGCTCAACCAAGCGTTCACGCTCGTAGCGTGCTACCCAGGCTTCGCCGTCCTCTTTGAACTTTGGCATCTGGATGTCGGCGCGGTTGCGCAGCACGTTGACGGCCTCGTTGGCTGTCATGCCGAAGGTGGCGTCGTTAGCGCTGCCGGTAGCGTTGAATACAGCTTCTGCATAGTCGAGATAGAACTCGCCCAAGCGGAACACGATCCAGGTGTGGCGACGAGTGGTCTGGTTGTCGGCAGTGGTGACACAGGCTCCATCGACATACTTGCGGAGGTAGTAGCTGGTGGGAGTGGCACCGTACTTAGGAGCGGCATTGAAACCGCCGGTGAAAGTCTCGATGGCCTTCTTCTGAGCACCGTTGGTGGGCCATTCATCGCCGTTCTTTACGACGGTGAGAGCGAAGCGTGGGTCGAGGCCTTCGTAAGGATCAACCTCGTTGAGGTCGATGTTGCCGGGATAACGCTGGCCGAAGGTCTCGCCGTTGTCGAGGTATTCATACTGGTCGACTAAGCTTTGGGTGGGGCAGTTGCCAGAGGAACCGTTCTCCACACCGATGGGGTAGTTGGCCATCTCGAAGGCATTGTCCTCGCCACGGCCGATGCCGAAGATGAATTCCGGGTTCAGGAAAGCATCATGTCCCCAAAGGTTGGCGTAAGGGCTGAGTTTCAACCCCCAAGTGGAGGCGTTGTCGAGGATATACTTGCAAGCCTCGGCAGCCTTCGCCCACTTGGCCTTGTCGCCATCGGGGTTGTGAAGCGGCGAAGCGGCATACAGGAGTGTACGTGCCTTGAGCGCGAAGGCAGCGATGCGTGTGGCGCGACCGACTTCAGCACCGATTTCAGTGGCGTATGTCGTAGGCAAATAGGGTGCTACGGCATCGCACTCGTCGACGATGAACTTCACGATCTGGTCGGCCGGGGTGCGCTCGATGGTGTTGGCCTGAGCATTGGTGAGCGTCGTGGTCACCAAAGGCACATCGCCGTAGGTCTTGAACAGCTCGAAATAGAAGTAAGCACGAAGGAAGCGCAGCTCATAGGGGAAGAGCTCCATCTGCGCCATCCAGCTCTGATAGTCGCCGTTGTACTTCCAGTCGGAGATGTCAGTCTCCTCAAGTTTCTCCAAGTACATATTGACGTCGGCAATGGCCGTGTAAGCCTTCGACCACGTATTGGAGTAGGGATTGGCCGGGCTCCAGCCGCCATTGACGTAGTTGTTTACGGCTCCCGTCTCGAGGGCATACTGGGCCTCGTCGGTAGCGCTGGCAAGGAAGTAGGCACTATTGGACGCGAACTCATTATTATAGATCTGCGCGTAGACATCGAACACGAGGTTCTTGATGCCGTTGGCGAAATAATCGTAGGTCCACTCCTCGTCGCGGGTCGTCTCCTCGGTGTAGTCGAGATCGACACACGAGAAGCAGAACAGACTGAGCAAACAGAGGACGCTGAGCTTGCCTATGGTCATCTTGATATTCATTGTCTTCATATTCTTAAAGAACTTTAAATTCATAAACTTAGAATTGCACCGAAAGACCTACATTCACACCCTTCATCACAGGATAGCCTGTGTTGAGGTTCTCTGCGTCCATGGCGTCGATATTGTCGAAGGACAAGAGGTTCTGCCCCTGCAGGAAAATACGGGCGCCTGTAATCTTCAGAGGATTAATGACACTTGCGGGCAACTTGTAGTAGACCTCGCAGTCGCGCAGCTTCAGCCACTGAACGTTGCGGTACCAAATCGTGGAGTTCTGGGCGTTGTTAGCCACATTCTCGGTGGAGAGGCGGGGATAGAGGGCTGCGGCGCCGGCGACGTCGAAGCAGTTGTCGTAGTATTCACGCGAGAGGTTGCGGTTGTCGGAGAGGGCGCCCCAGACGCCATCGACATAGCGCAGGTTCTTCACCTGATGGCTGGCGCCTTGGAAGGTGGCGTTGATGCCGAAGCCCTTGTACTCAAGTCCGAGGTTGAAGGCGTAGTTGAGGGCGGGGAAGGCGTTGCCGTAGTCCTGAGTCACGAAGTCATTCTCGTTGATGACGCCGTCTTCGTTGACATCCTTATACTTGATGTCGCCCACCTTGACCTGGCCGAACTGCTGGATGGGGCTGTTGTCGATATCAGCCTGATCTTGGAAGAAACCGAGGGCTACGAGTCCGCGCTCGGCATCGGCAGGACCGTCGACAACCGAGAGGTTGGGATAGGCGGGTGTCTCAATCCACTCCAGAATCTTGTTCTTGACCGTGGTAATGGAGGCGCCGGCATTCAGGTTGAGGCCATTGTTGAAGGTCTTGGCATAGCGCAGGCCCATTTCCATACCATAGCTGGCCACGCGTCCGCGGTCATCGTAGGACGACTGGATACCGACGACGTCGGAATTAAGCTGAGCGGCGCTGACCAGGATGTCGCGGCGCTGCTGGTAGAAGAGGTCCACGGTGAAGTCGAGCGACTTGGCGATTCGCAGGTCAGTACCGATGTTGGCTTTG
>CADCOX010000092.1 GCA_902803195.1 uncultured Bacteroidales bacterium | reverse complement strand
GGCGTCTGGGGAAAGCGCTCGGCAAAGAGGCGACTGACGGTGGCGAAGTCGGCCACATCGCGGATGTAGACGATGATCTGAGCAACGTCATCAAATGTGGTCTCGGCTTCGGCCAGGAGCGCTTCGACGTTCTCCCACATACGATGGGTCTGACGGATGATGTCGCCCTCGTAGACCACCTCGCCACGGTTGTTGATGCTGGCGGTGCCGCTGATGTAGACGTGGCGGCGGTCGCCATAGTCCATGCGTGTGCCACGCTCGAAAGTGACGCCGTACTCGTAGGTGGGATTGAGGTGGGTCTTGGCGTAGAGGTAGCGTTGCTGCTCAGGCTGGAAACCGATGAGGGCGTAGGTGCCGAGTTGCACGAGCGCGCGTGTGTCAGCGGGCGAGCCTCCGATGCCCGTAGATGCGATGAAATGGGTGTTTTTTGTCAATCCTTGCTCCTCGAAGTTCTCACGACGGGCACGTACCATGCCGGCGTACTGGGTATCGACATCGCGGACGTAGAACCAGGTGCGGATGCAGTTGGCCTCGAGCGTTGCGCCATAGCGCTGGAGAGTCTCCTCGTAGTCGATGAGCAGGCTTTCGGTCTGCCAGGCGGAGTCGCCTTTGTGCTCGTGCATGCCCATCTTCCAGAGGTGTTGGTAGCCGTTGTGTGCGGCGATGACCAGGCCGTCGTGGTTCTCGACATCCATGTCGTGGACCATATAGAGCCAGGCCGCCACCTTGGAGCCGTCGAGGGGCGGTTGTTGGATATAGCTTACTGATGAGCCTTGGCTGAGACGCTCCTTGACGAGGGGCTGCTGATTGGTGGCGTCGCTGAGGAAGTAGCGCTTGAAGATGGTCGCGGAACCGGCGCATTCATCGAGGGCAAGAAGGGCCTGCTCTGCTTGGCAGAGGCGGCGGAACTGCCCTTCAAACTGCTCGTCGCGAGGCTCCACATGGAGGATGGCATGCTGCTCGCGAACCTTGCCGTCGGGAGCGAAGGTGGCCAGTTCTGCGGTGACACCGAGGTCTTGGAATGATATTTTCTTGTAAGTCACTTATGTTGAACTTTTTTTGCTTGATACTTTGATGAAGGGAGATTGCCCGGGTGGGCAAGGGGAGAAGGGAAAGAGCAGGGACACCTTTGAGGAAGGTGTGCTCGTAGAGGGAGAAGACTCGGCGGCGAAATCGCCGAGCGTTGTCGAGGGAGAGGAAGGAGGGCTCCTCAGGGCTGGGCTCCGCCGTTGATCCAGTTGTCAATCAGTGTGAGCGTAGTCTGCTCCTTGATCATATTGGAGTGGTCAAAGCGGATGCCAGAGGCGGTGCCGTTGACAACATGATGGAGCAGACTCTCGGTGGCGCTACCCGGCAGGACGCGTATGCCATTCTCAGGCAGGCGGGCAGGGTGGTCAACGAGTTGCCCATAGCTCTCGCCTTCGACGAGGGTGAGTTCGCCTGCGGGGGTCGCTCCGAGTCCATGACAGCGTGCACATGTCCCCGTGAAGACGAGCTGCTGCAAGGTGGCGAACTGACCGATGTCAAGCGCTCCCGCATCGAGACGAAGCGTGTCGCCCTGAGCTGCTTCCATGCTGATGCTGGCAAAGGAGGCCACGCGTTCGCGCAGTCGATTGGTGGCGCATAGCTCGATGGTCGACAGACTGTCGGCCGTGATGTCGAGCGTCGTCTCGACGTGTCCGTCGGCGACGGCGGCGATACGCTTCTGCGTGACGGCATAATTGCTACCCTCAGCAAAGCCGGCGAGGACGATGCTGTACTGCGACCCCCAGGTGGTGATGCCCGTAAGGTCAGCCGTGAGGACTACAGTCTTACCCGCCGTGCGAGCAGTGTCGTCGGCATCGAGGATGTCGCCCTCGTCGCAGGCGGCGAAGCCGATAGTGGCAAAAAGCGCTGCAAAGATAAGGTTGTTTTTCTTCATTCCTACGTTCCTTTTTGATTTATTAACAAAAAGAGTATGTGAAAGTAGCATCAGAAGGTGTATTGAAGCATCACGACAGCACGATGGGTGGCGATACCGAGGTCGTCGATGTCGCGGTCGAGTTGGCGGTCGTGCCCCCAACGTCCGACGTACTCATACATGCCCGAGAGCTTTAAGTTGCATTGCGGAATGAAGTAGTTGAGCCCGATGGCAGGTGCGTTGAGGAAACCACCTGTGCCCGTGGCGCCGAGTCCGTTGCGGTCGAAGAAGTCGTAGCGGATGGCGGGTTGCAGATGCCGTGTGACGAAGTAGCCTGCCTGAACGTAGGCACCGAGGTAGTTGTATTCGTTGTGAATCTTCTGGCGTTTGGTGAAGTCAACCTGCATGTAATACAGTTCGGCAGCGAGGTAGAGGCGATTCCACAACATGGCAAACTCAGCGCCGAGGCGGAAGTCGTTGGTCGACTCGCTCTCACTCTCGACGTTGTAGTTGGCCGAGAGGCCAAAGAGCATCTTACGCTCGTTGAGCAGCTTGGGGTTGCCCTGCGACGTAGGCATCTGACCATAAGGCTGGTAGGTGAGACGTCCGGCATAGAGGAGCGAGGGGATGTGGATGTCGTCGGAGAGCGTCTTGGAGGCGGTGTTGACGTTGATGCCAGTGCCATTGAAGATGCCTACTTCATAGCCGATATTGTTCTTCGAGATGCCGTGGAACTCCACGCCGAGGTCGAAGCCTGTTGCGAAGGCGGGCGTGACGGCATTGAGCGAGTAGGGGAGGATGACCTGCTTCGTCATGGAGTTGGGGAGCGAAGGCATAAGTGTCTCGCCCAACGTGGTGAGGTAGGCGTGGGAGAAGGGTGTCTTGAACTTGCCGACGCGGAAGTGGGCGGCATGGCTGATGCCGTAGTCGATCCACGCTTGCTGGAGGATGGCGCTACCCGACGCGGCGGCATTGATGCAAAGGTTGTAGTCAATCTTGCCAAAGGCGCGACCGGTGAAACCGAGGATGGCATTGGGGATGGCGAAGCCTGAGTTGGCGACGTTATCCTGATTGTAGGCTTTGTCGAGGCCCTCGCTGTCGTACCAATTGAAGTTGGCGGTTGATTGCAGCATTAGATAGGGCTTGAAGATGAAGCGACCGTCCTTGCTCTGAAGGGTGAAGCCGCGATTGTCGGCGATGGGGACGACGCCGTTGGTCATGTCAAGTGCAGGCGTAGAGCCCTCGTCGGCTGCAACGCCGACTGCCACACTTGCGAATGCCAGGAATAGTAACTTTCTAATATTCATAGTAGTTTGGGTTTTTATGCTTTTTCTTTCAATAGTTCAATGTTCAACGTTCAAAGTGATTCGAGGAACTTGATGAGCGCCTTACGCTCATCGCTCGAGAGGTTCTTGAACTTGTTCTTTGAGGCCTCGGCTTCGCCGCCGTGCCACATGATGGCTTCGGTGAAGTTGCGAGCGCGACCGTCATGGAGGAAGTAAGTATGGCCGTTGACCTTCTCTTGCAGGCCGATGCCCCAGAGTGGCGTGGTGCGCCATTCGTTGCCGCGAGCCAATCCGCTGACATAGTTGTCGTTGAGCCCTACACCCATGATCTCGCTGCCCATATCATGAAGCAGGAAGTCGCTGTAGGGGTGGATGGTCTGCCGTCCGAGCCATGGCAGTTGTGTGCCGTTGAGGAGGGTGGTGCCACGAGGGCGCGTGTGGAGCGTTGTCGCATGGCAGAGGGCACAGCCTGCCTGGTTGAAGAGCTGCTCGCCCAATCGTACGAGGCGGTTGTTGACATTGCGGCGCGCGGGTACGCCCAGACATTGGAGGTAGAGGTCCACATCCTCCATGTCTTCGGTGGAGATGTCCAGTTGGTCATAAAGCAGACCCATCATGGAGCCTTGCGCAATCTGACGCTGCCCCTCACATACTTCTTCGGGGTAGCGACTGTTGGTGACGCCCATATCGCTGGAGAATCCCAACTCGACAGTCAGGTCAGCATGATGAGCCTTGTTGCCACCCACACCGAGGCGTCGCTGACCGCGCTCGACAATGTAGTTGCAGCGTCCGCTGATACCCCATTCGGGGTAGTTGCTTTTGCGCGCAAGGGCTTCAATCTCAGTGGGGTCGAGTGCCATGATCTGCCCCATGCCGACGTGTCGCAAGGGGATGCGAACCGTGCAGAAGAGGTCCTCGGGTCGCACGGAGTCGGCATACCACTCGCTAATAGAGTACTCGGGGTAGCAGAGCTCGTATGGCTCGCCGTCGGGGAACTCGAATGTCTGGTAGTGCTTCTTCACCTTCACCTTGCCCTCGGGCTGAACGCCGTAGATGGCTTGGTCGTGGATGACGCGGCCGTAGTCTTGAAAGAAGACGCCGTTCTTGCGCGTCACGTAGACCAGCATCGACGAGAAACCATAGGCACCGCTGCCCTCGGCTTCCTCCCATAGGGCAGGCTTCGTACGACCTGCGTTGCGATGGCAACTGCCGCAACTGTAGCCTGCATAGACGGGGCCGAGGCCACCGCCGTAACTGTTGGAACTGGTGCGGGCGTCGTCATAAAGCTTGTCGCCGCGCATGAAACGCTTCTTCAGTTCGCCTCGCACCCAGTCGGCCTCGGAGTCGTAGGCAAACGATGACGTCGTGTAGATGGTCGACGTGCCAGCTGAAAGCGCATAGCCAGCAGGCACTTCGAGGTCGGCTTCGGTCAGTCCATCGCTATCGTCGTCGCATGCAGTCAGGCAGGTTGCGGCGAATGCAAGCGCGCACGTAAGGATGTAGTAATGAATACTTTTCAATCTCATGTAGAATGTCTTTTATCGAATATCTCTTTTTAACGCCGAAGAAGTAAGGGCCAGTGTCTGCGATGACACCGTTGCCCTTACTTCCAATAAAGTTTGTTTGAGTTGGCGTGTCCTGTGTGTCGATTATTCCTCGCCGACCTCAATCTCGTGATTGAGGAAGATATCTTTGTAGGCTTTGCCGCCTTCGTAGCTCTTGGTCCAAGCGTTGTAGAGCTCGGTGGCGTCCTGCTGCAGGAGGTAACCCACCTGCACCATGTAGTTGCCCCATGACTTGGCGTTGGCGCTGGTGTAGTCGAGGTCGGCAGGGTCGGTGCTGGTGCCGTCGTTGAGGGTGCGAGCATGCCCGTTCTTGAAGATGAGGAACTCCATGGTGTGGAAACCGCGTACGCTCTGCACTGCTTCGATGTCGTCGTCGCTGTCGCCATCGCTCCAAGTCAGGTCGTCGAACTTACCCGAGTTGAGGATGTTCACGATAGCTTCCTGGTCTAGAGGCCAGCTGTCCATGTTGGGGTCGAGGCCGAGGGCATCAACGGGACCGAAGAGGAAGGCCTCGCTGGTCTCCCAAGGTTCGCGAGCGTCGAACCAAGCCTCGCAAGCAGCTTTGAAGTTGGCATCGCTGGGCGACTGGGCGAATTTCTGAGCAGCCTGATAGAGAGCGGCGTTGGCGTCGACCAATGATTTGTAGGTGGGCAGCACAACGCTGTTGACATAGGTATTGAGGATGGGTTGCAGGACGTCGTTGCCGTTGACAGCACTGGTGCGCTGAAGGTAGCCCTTGAGGTTGCTCAGCACTTCCTCGAGGCTGTTGCATGCTTGCATGGCCGTCTGTACCTCAGGCGCACCGATATTGTTGCGGAAAGGAGCCGGAATCGCTTGGATAGCATCGAAGGCAGCCGTGATGGCATCGCGCACTTGCTTGTCGAGCGAAGCGTTGTTGCCTTCAATGAGCGTAGCCAGTGAGTGAGTGGCCTTGTTGCCATTGCGAGTGCCG
>CADCOX010000091.1 GCA_902803195.1 uncultured Bacteroidales bacterium | reverse complement strand
GACGACCCTCATCGAGAACACAGGGCGCATCATCCTGCGCTCAGGTGATATGCGCAAGGAAGTCGCGCTAACGGCTTATGGCACGCCCCTCCCCGTCAAGGACATCTCCTCCCAAGGCACGGCGTTCGACGGTTCTCCTGTCGAATCCCAGACCTTCGATGCCAGCGCCCTCAACGACAAGGGCTATACCATCGAGATCAAGGCTCGCACCGATGACCCCAGCAAGAGCGTCTGGCCCTACGCCGTCACTTCAGATGGCCTCGGATTCAAGGGCTATGTGCGTTCTACCAGCATGGGCCTGATGAACGGCAAGAACGTCTTCGTCAGTGAGAAAGGCATCAGCAATCCTGCCAATGGAGGGACCTTCTACAACACCGACGGACGTTTCCACACCTATCGCTATGCCGTCACGCCCGACCGCCGCGTGTTCGTCTACCGCGACGGACTGCCCGTCGACACCTTCCGTGTAGCTGACCTCGCCCTGCAACCCGAGTGGAGCGAAAAGAATGGAAAGGTCATGAAGAACCTATTGAAGAACGGCAACTTCGAAGGCGAGTACAACTTCTCAAAGTCACAGAACATCACTAAGTTCATCGAGGGTTGGGACGTCTACCCCTACGACCAGTACAACTCCTATCAGGACATCGATCGCGAGGAACGCTCGAACGAGGTCGACCAAAACAACCACGTGCTGAGCATCCATCGATATATGTGGGAAGGCGGCTGGGCCGATGCCGAGATCTCCCAGATCGTGGACGTCGCTTCCGATGATATCTACACCTTCTCCGCTCTGGCAAAGGGTGGCATCCGCTCCAACGGCGACATCCTCGGCAGTATTCGCATTCAAGACCTGCAGAACGATGATAACAAAGTCAATCTGAAGGTCACCTCCGACAGCTACCAGAAGTATAGCGTAGACTTCGAGACCCGTGCCAATACGAAGCAGATTCGCATCGCCTTCCAGCTCGGACGCGCCGCATGGGGTGCCAGCGTCAGCGCCTTCCGCATCGACGATGCCCGCCTCATCGGCACGAGTCGCATTCCCACGCAACAGGTGGGCTTTGAGAACCTCGGCGCCGACATCGACTACTTCGCCATAGATGCCACGGGTCCGTTTGCTCCAGTCCTGCCAGGCTTGACGGTCAAGGATATCAACGATGCCATCCAGACGGCCACCGACAGCGATGGTCAGCTACGAGCGCGCATCGTCAACCAGCAGCTTGAACTCATGGGCGCTGAAGACCATTCCCGCGTCGTCGTCTATCAAATCGACGGCAAGCAAGTGGCTGCCATCAATGATTACTGCGCTGGTACGGGCATCGCGCTACCTCGCCGTGACATCTACATCGTGGCCGTATTCAAGGACGGCAAGAGACAGATAATCAAGGTGATGTAACCATTCTCCAAGCCCCTTCCCGAAGGAGGGCAGTGAAAGGATGTCAGTGGAATGCATACTCACGAAATGAAATGACAAAGATTAAGATACTCATGATGGCCTTAGCCCTCCTCCCCTCGCTCCACGTGAGGGGACAGGGGTCGGGTCTCATCAAGCCAGGTCAGACATGGAACGACACCGGCGGCTCTGCCATCAATGCCCATGGCGGCTGTGTCGTCTTTCATGACGGCAATTACTATTGGTTTGGCGAGAATCGCAATGGCAGCAAGAGCGACGGCATCAGCTGCTATCGCTCCAAGGACCTCTACTCGTGGACGCGCCTGAGCCGTGCCGTCACGCCCTCTGGCACCAAGACCGACGAGAATCGCGACATCGCCAGTGGTCGCACGCTCGAGCGCCCGAAGGTCATCTGGAACGAGCAGACCCAGAAGTGGGTGATGTGGATTCATTGGGAGAACGGCAACGACTACGGCCAGGCCAAGTGTGCCGTCTGCACGTCCGACAAGGTCGAAGGCCCCTACACGCTGGTCGATGTGTTTCGCCCCAACAACTGCGACTCGCGCGACCAAACAGTCTTCGTGGACACCGATGGTAATGCCTACCATGCCTACTCCACCAACATGAACAGCAACACCAACATCGAACGACTCACGCCCGACTACTTGCAGCCCGAGGCTGATTACGTCGTGCAGTTGCAAGGCCGTCGGTTCGAGGCAGCAGCGCTGTTCAAGGCAGGTGACATCTACTATGGACTCTTCTCGGGTTGCACAGGTTGGGACCCTAATCCGGGTCGTTACATGTGGACCTACGACCTGATGAACGAGACGTGGAATGCGCCAGCCGATTTCCGTGCCAGCGACGGCAGCACCGGCATTAACTTCTGCATCGACAACGGCAAGAACAACTCCTACCAGAGTCAGAGCAACTTCGTCTTCCCGGTGCCAGGCAAAGACAAATGCTTCATCTACATGGGCGACCGTTGGAACTCGTCTAACGTCCAGAACAGCAAGCACGTGTGGCTGCCGCTGAGCGTCCGTTCCGGCTATCCGACAGTCCGTTGGTTCGACTCTTGGTCGCTCTCTGTCTTCGATGAGATGTACCGCATGAAGCGCATGGCCGTTATCGAGGACGGCAGCGAGGGTTATCTCTTGGAGAAGTACAGCAATCGCCTCGTCTCGCGTCCCAAGAGCTCGCTCACGCTGGAGGATGACGGCTCCTCCAACCTCGTCCTCGTCTTCCATACGACCGACAAGCCCTATACTTATAAGATTCAAGACAAGGCCACAGGCAAATACCTCGAAAGCGTCTTCGGCACAACACGTTGGCAGGAAGTCTCCGATGCCGTGGCTCAAGAATGGATGTTCTGGCTCGAGGAAGATGGCTATTTCCGCATCCAGAACGCCGACGACGGCGTCTGCCTCAGCGTTTCGGGTAACTCCACGGAAGCTGGCACAACCCTCTATATGTCAGCTGCTTCCAAGACTGTCCATCAGAGCTTTGCGCCCTACTTCGACTCCGTTGCCCACCCCGACTACGAGGAGGCTGATATGTGGAGCCGCGCCTACCTCGAAGCCAATCGTCAAGCGATGGCACGACAGCAGGTGGAAGTGGGCGTGCAGGATGTGCGCTTCGTCGGACGAACTGACGAGCGCATCACGCGCTGCTATGATCTGAGCGGACGACTCCTGCAAGGTCCTGCCCCCAGAGGCATCGTGCTCATCGGTGGAAAGAAAGTTCTAATCAAGTAAACAGCAATGAAACAACGCCTGCCCTACACCCTCGCTTTCGTGGCCTTCGCACTCTTCTTGCTGCTGGGGCCGCTGAAGCCGTACCTCGTGGAGACGGCAGCGCTGACGCCGTTCTACGTCGATGAGTTCACTTTCGGCAAGTTGTTCGGCACCCATTGTGGTTTGCTCTTCCAGTTTGCGGCAGGTTTCCAGAGCTGCTTTGCTTGCCCTTGGTTAGGGGCGGGTCTGTTGGTTGCCGTACTTGTGGCCCTCGCCTATGTCCAGCGTTGGGCATTCCGTGTTGGCGACAACTGGTTTGGAATCTGCTGGTTATCCTCCTTCGCCCTGCTGGTCAACTTCACGCAGTTGGGTTATCTCATCTACACCCTCAAGCATCCTGCCGTAGCGTTTGCGCCTGCCTTGGGTTTCCTGGCGGCTTTCGCGCTGATCGGACTTTGGTTCCGTCTGAAGGTATGGTGGTGGAAGTTGGCATTCCTGCTTCTGACGCCCATCGTGGGTTTCTGGCTGTTGGGGTTCTTTGGCGCTTTGGTCGCGCCGTTCGCGGGGTTCTGCGAGATGGGCATCGCCCGCTTCAAGCAGTTTGACGAACCTTCGTCTGTTGGGAAACGCTCTCTCCGCAGACCTTTCCTTGGAAAAGAAACTCCTCGCATGCTATGGGGACTGGCATTGTTCTTCCTCGGCTTACTCCTACCCTCCCTCCTGCAGCTCGCTCTTCATCGTCACCTCGACTGGCAGGCTGGGCATATCCCCTTCGATAGTCTCCCTCGCGAGATGCGCCTCCCCTGGGTTCTGGCGGTGGCTGTTCCGTTGTTCTATGCCGTCTTCCGGCTGGATGGCAAGCGACGTTGGATGACCGCCGTGTCGGCCATCGTCTTCGTCGCAGCTGGCGCTGCTGCATACCACTATTCATTCCTCGACAACAACTTCCTCAACACGTTACGGATGAAACATGCGGCCGAGGACAGCAAGTGGGAGCAAATCTTGCAGATGGCCAAAGACGGACAGCAGGAGCCTACGCGCGCTCAGGTCTGCCTCACGCGCCTCGCCCTCTTCAAGACAGGGCGCATGGGCGACGAACTCTTCGTCTTCCCCGAGGGAGCTGCCGAGTACAACGCGCCGCAGCAGAACCAATGGCTGCGACTGATGATTGGTCCCCTGCTCTACTACCACTACGGCAAGACGGGCTT
>CADCOX010000090.1 GCA_902803195.1 uncultured Bacteroidales bacterium | reverse complement strand
TTTCAACTGATAGTGGAGGCTAAGTGGAAGGAAAATGAATAGCCTCCATTCGGGTAACACTTTATCACTCAGTTCAATAGCTGGCCTTTTCCGGCGAATAGTGGAAGCATAGCTAATGTTCATAGAAATAATTTGAGCAAGTTAAGTTTCGAGTGTATGCAAATCCAGCGTGAACCTAAACGCCAGGTGCGGCAAGTCGTCTGGAGGAATCGGTGAATTGATATAGATGACTTCGTTGTTCGGTCGCGACCGAATAACGAACACATATAGTCGCTCAGGGCGACACGAGCGGACGTGAAGGGCGATGCGTCTATATGTGTAGGACGATGCGAACGTTCATGCAGGGCGATGCGAACGGACGTGAAGGACGATGCGAGCAGTCGTAAAGACGTGAGTAACTGTGATGATCGCCTGCCCGGCGCGAGGGACCTGGGTGAAGCGCTTCCTCTTATGCCCCCTACGAGGGGGCGATATAGGGGGGATGATCCCAGTTTGTCTTATGTGCAGACGGAATTTCAAGAATCGGCAGGGGGCGTTGTAAAACCCCGCAGACGGGATGGGTCTGCGGGGCGTGCATTGTGCTGAGGAGTGGTTCTTCGGCTGTTGTGTTGTCGTGAGAGGCTGCTGTGGCCGATGTGGCAGGCAGGAAAGGCCGGCTGGGTTAGTCGTCGATGCCGATGAGGGCTCCAGCCTTGTTGAATTTCAGATCTAAGTCGTTAGAGAGTTCGATTTCGTAGCCGTAAGTCTCTTTGTCAATCTTGGTGATGTGTGTGGCGGGGTAGTTGGTCTTGACGTAGGTGGCGATGGCTGCAGGGATGAGTTGAGCGGGAACGGCTCCCTGATGGGTCTCGACTTTGTCCCAGTTGCCTTTGCGGTCGAAGTCCACTTTCGTGCCGGTGGAGAGGTGTACCTCGTAGGTGGGATTGACGAAGCCGTCCTTCTCGGCAAAGGTGATGGTGCTCTTGGGGAAGGTCTTCTTGATGAAGGTCTGTGCTGCTGCGGGGAGCTTCTCGGCGGGAATCATCTTGTCGTCGGCGCAGCAGATGGTGGCTTGAATGATCAAGGCTGCGAATGCTGCCAGGAAGAATTTGTTCGTTTTCATAATTTAATGTTTTTAGGGTGTTAGGGTGTGTTGATGATGTCTTTCGACTTTGTCGGTTTTTGTCTTTCGACGTTGCAAAGGTAAGGGTTTTCTGCGACTCGCTCCAAGTTTTTATCTCGGAAAAACGGATGGTTGATGCGACAGGCGCCTTTATTTGCGACAAAATGCACTCGCCCCTGCCTATTCTGTCGCAAAGGGCGTTTTTCGGTGGGACACAATCACTTGCGGTTCCAGAAGTTCTCGAGTCGTTGTGCGTCCTCTTCGGTGATGGGCGTCACGGCACCATGCTTCTGCTCGGCGAAGTTGGCGCGTGTGGTGGGTCCGTCGCCGAAGTAGCCGAGCGAGCGGAAGGTCTTGAAGTCGGTGGTCTCCATGAACCCGAAGTTGTGGGGCCGTATGCTGAAGACGTCGTACATCAGCAGCCAGCGGTCCTCGCCGTTGAGCTTGTACATCGTCGGCGCCTCGCACGCTCCCTTCTCAGCATCGATCTGCTGGGGCTGATAGACGTAACCGCGGTTGATGTGACGGCTGACGGCCATCTTGATGCCGCCGGGGTTCTCTTGTGCGCAATAGGTCAGGCAGTAGCGTCCGTCGGGCATGGGCATGATGTCGGCGTCGAGCACTTGGATGTTCTCGTCGGGGTACTCGAAGAGCAGTTGGGGCTCGGTCGTGAGTTGGGTGAAGTCGTCGTTGGCGTAGGCGTAGTAGAGCTTGGTCTTGCCTTTGCCCGTAGGTCGGATGGTGAAGTAGACCATCAGTCGGCCCTCTTCGGGGTCGAAGATGGTCTGGGGCGCCCATGCGCATCCTATCTGACTGAAGCGTGTGGGGAAGGCCTTGTCGATGCGGCAGACGGTGTGCGTCCAGTGGATGAGGTCGCGCGACGTCATCAGCACGAGCCCTCGGTTGTTGCCCCATCCGTAGAGGTCGCCGTCGCGCTCCCATTCGGTGTCGCGATAGCCCATGCGCCGCCCGAAGAGGTGGAGGTCGGTGGCTGCGATGTAGTAGGTGCCGTCGGGCCCGCGGTAGATGTGCGGGTCGCGGATGCCTCGCTGCTCGGCGATGGTGTCGCCGCTCACGACGGGACGGTCGTCGTTGAGGGCCTTCCAGTTGAAACCATCGCGGCTCAGTGCCATGTGAAGGCTGTGGTCGGCGTCCTTGTGGTAGACCATCAGGTAGGCTGTACAATCAGACGACTGTTTCTTGGAGATTTGACCGACGCCCTCGGCCGTGGGCGGGATGGGACGGATGCGCCCTTCGGAGTCGTAACTCAGGGGCTCGGCGATGATGCTGCGGCTGTAGCTGGTGCCGTCGGAGAGGCCGCCGTTGTGGGAGAAGAAGAGCCACTGGTCCTTGAATTGGACGATGGCGGGGTGGGTGGTGTTGGAGTTGCCTGCTATCTCGCTGATGATGCCCATGGGGGTGTAGGGGCCTCCGATGTGGTCGGCTACGGCATAGGCTATCTTCTCGGGCCACTCCGAGGCGTAGGTCAGGTAGTAGCGGCCTTGGTATTTGTGGAGCCAGGGAGCTTCGGTGAAGCGGGGCAGGTCGATCTGATGGACCTCACCGTCAATCTCGGTCATCGAGTCCTTGAGGCGGGCGTAGTAGCACTGCCCGTTGCCCCAAATGATATAGGGTGTGTTGTCGTCGTCGACGAAGATGGCGGGGTCGATGCAGGCCCATGAGTGCTTGGAGGCGAAGCATTGTTCGTTGGTGAGCAGGGGACGGCCCAAGGCGTCCTTGTAGGGACCAGTGATGTTGTCGGCCACGGCTACGCCGATGCCGCACCAGTTGGTGGAGACGTAGAAATAGTACTTGCCGTTGCGCTTGGCGGGATGCCCGGCATAGGCCTGGCGGCTATCGGCCCACTTGAACTCGCTGATGTGGAGGGGCGAGGGATGCTCAGTCCAATGGTGCAGGTCGGTGGTGGAGTAGAGCAGCCAGTCCTTCATCACGTAGTTGCTCTGTCCGCCCTCGGCGTCATGTCCGGCAAAGAGCCAGAGCGTGTCGGCCTCCACCAGCACCGAGGGGTCGGCGGTGTGCTTGTCGCGGATGATGGGGTTGCCTGTGCTCTCGAACTCATGCGTCAGCACCCACCCCCATCGCTTCTGCACGCGCTCCAACTCGTCCTTGGTGACGGAGATGACGGAGCCGTGGCGGGGGAAGAAGTCCTTGCGGAACGATTGCGGCTGGCGCGTCCAGGTCTTCAGGTCCGTTGAGGTCTGATATTCGTAGCGACCGCTGCTGTAGAGGTCGTACATCAGGACGAATTGACGATTTAAAGATTTACGATTTAAGGATTGAATGGATTGACGGGATTTACGATTTAAGGATTGTTCTTTGGTGGGGTGGAGCATGAAGACGCTGCTGCCCTCCACAGGTGTGTGGCTATCGGCGTATGCGTCGAGGTACTTGAAGTCCTCCTTCCAGGGACCTGTCAGTCGCTTGGAGGTGGCTCGCTGGATGCCGTTCTTGACTTCCTTGCCGTTCTTGTCCTTGGTGTTGCCTTTGTAGAAGAGGTGGTAGAGGCCGTCGGCATAGACGATGTCGTTGTCGATCGAGCCGTATTTGGCGGCGAAGAGTTGGCGTGGCTCGCTCTCGAAGGCGGTGAAGTCGGGGTTGGCGTAGGCGTAGTAGGTGATGAGGCTCTGCCGGTTGTCGCGCGTGCGCTGGAGGGTGAAATAGATCATGTATTTCCGTGCCTTCGCGTCGTAGATGGTTTGCGGGGCCCACACCCAGTAGGCATCGCTGAAGGCGGGCCAGTCGCGGCTGAGGTTGATCTTGGCATGCGTCCAGTTGACGAGGTCGCGGGACTTCATCAGTACGATGCCGGGGTTGGCATTCCACCCCTGCTTGGGGTCGAAGGTATGCATGTCGGTCGCTACGATGTAGTAGCACCCATCCTCGCCGCGCAGGATATGGGGGTCGCGGATGCCGCCGCTCTCGCTGATGCTGTCGCTGGCGATGATGGGACGATTGCCGTTGAGCGCATACCAATTGACGGCATCCTCGCTCACGGCGAAGCGCAGCTGTTCCTGCAGGTTGTTGTCGCCGCTTCCTTCGAAGTAGGCGAAGAGGTAGCCTGCGAAAGGCTGTTCCGTGGTCGGGTGGCGGTTGATGGTCTTGGCGTGCGCCGGTGCTGCCATGATCAGACCGAGGATGATGGAGGTGATGGTCATTCTGTTCATTTGTGTTGTCGTCGTTTATCTCGTTGTTGATGCTTTGAATTTGTTCTTTCGCGTACAAAAGTACACAAAAAGTTGCAAAGTCCGCGTTTCTTGGAGATAAAAATGCGCGAACAGAGAATTCTTTGCTGTAAAAGGAGGAGGGGAGGGGGAGGGCAGCGATGGAATCGCTGCATAAAAGACGGGACGAAGGGAGAGGCGAGGGAGATGGAGAGGAAGAAGTGGAGGGGAGAGGGGAGGAAGCGACGAGGGGCGTGACGCGAGGAGGGGCGTGCTGCGAGGGAGAAGGGGAGGAAGAAGGGAGCGTGAGGAAGCGAGGGAAGAAAAGGGGTGAGGGGTGTGAACGCAAATAGCCGCCAACTCGCAAGGGTAGCGGGTTGGCGGCTATGGGCTCTGCAGAGGCGGTTGTGGGCTGCGGAATTGTGATTCCGCGAGAAGGAGTACCGCGAGAGCGGAAGAGCGGGGCTGTTGTGGAGGGGTTAAGCGTTCTCGAACGCCTTGCGGATAGCGTCGGCGACGGCTTGCATCTCGTCGGCAGGCAGCTGGAGCTTGGGGTTGGAGAAGAGCATGTCGCGCTCGCTCTGCATGGGGATGAGGTGGATGTGAGCGTGAGGGACCTCGAGGCCGAGGACAGCCTCGCCGACCTTGACGCAGGGGATGACGCACTTGATGGCGCGAGCCACGCGGGCTGCAAAGACATGGAGGCGGGCGATCTCG
>CADCOX010000089.1 GCA_902803195.1 uncultured Bacteroidales bacterium | reverse complement strand
TTGAGGAACTGATGGGCGCTGTTGACGAGGCAATGGTAGAAGTTGTCACGCGGTGTACGAATCTTCTCCTCGTAGTCGGCCAAGTCTTTCAGCTTAGCGGGATTACATTCCTTGGTGCCAGCGGCGAAGACGATGCTTTCGCCTTTCTTGATGTCGAATTCGAAGTAACCGGGAACGTACAGGTCCTCGTTGCTGGCATAACCGCGTTCGGTTTCCTTCGGGTAGTCGACGCCTCTGTACCAGTCGGGACGGAACACCCATTCGGTCTTCTTGTTCAGCTGCATGAAGAGCTCGGGATAGCCGGGATACATGCAGGTCTTGATGCCGTTCTTGACCTCCTGATAGTCGCGATTAGCGCGAGGATTCTCGTGCGTGAACTCGCGTACGCTCCGGAAAGCCAGCCAGGGTTGCAGACGCAGGGTCGTCTTGGAATGAGCGTCGAGCAGCGTGTAGCGGATGAGAACGCGGTCCTCGAAGTGCTGGAACATCAGTTCCTTCTTCAAGATGACGCCACCGACGCGATAGATGGTAGTGGGCACCTGCTGGCAGTCGTACTCGCGGATGTACTTGTGTCCACGAGGACTGTAGTTGTCGCCTTGATACTTGTGCAGGCCGAGGTTGAATTCAGCGCCATGCTGGATGACCGTGCAGTCGAGCGACGACAGCAGAACGTGGTTCTCATCGTCCAACTCAGGCACGGGCACCACGAGCAGACCGTGGTACTTGCGCGTGTTGCAATCCAAGATGGTCGAACACGAGTAAGCCCCCGAACGGTTTGAGCGTAGCACCTCTTTCTTCAGAGCCTCCTCCAGGTTTGTCATCAAGGTTTTGTCAAACTGTAAATAGCTCATAGTTTTTTAGTGAATGAATTTATAAAGTAATAAGTCTTTTTGAGAGCCGATTTAGCTTAATTTGTCTCCAAAATTAGCAATAAATTTGCATTCGCAAAAATATTTGTCGCAAAACTTTGAAGATTGCTTGCCGAAATCATAAAAAATGTCTAATTTTGTGCCGTAGAACATAAAACACTAGTGTCAGATATGACCCGAAGACTTCCTACAATCAAGGATTTGCTGCCTAAGTTGTCTGATTTGCTCAACTTGCTCTCGTCGGCTGAACGCGAACAGCTATTGAAGGATGCATCCGTCCACGTTTTTCGCAAAAACGAACTTATTTATAACTCTGGCGATAAGCCTACACATCTCCAATGTTTGCTCAGCGGTAAGGTGAAAGTGTGTAAGGATGGTGTCGGAGGGCGAACGCAGATCGTTCGTGTGATTCGTCCCGTTGAGTACTTTGGCTATCGCCCAGCTTTCGCAGGCGAGAACTATGTCTCTTATGCACTTGCTTTCGAGAACTCCACCATCGTTCGCATTCCCATGCAAGAGGTCATCAACGTTGTCAAGGAGAATCCTCGCTTGTCGTGGTTCTTCATCAATCGTTTGGCAACAGATCTCGGGCGTGCCGACGAGCGTACGGTCAGTCTGACGCAAAAGCATATTCGTGGCCGCTTGGCTGATGCGCTTCTGTTCTTGAAGGAAAGCTATGGTGTCGAGGAGGATGGTTTTACGCTCAGCATCTACCTGAGTCGTGAGGATTTGGCTAATCTCTCAAACATGACCACCAGTAATGCCATCCGCACGCTCTCAGCTTTCGCTACGGAGCGATTGGTTGCTGTCGACGGTCGCAAGGTGAAGCTCTTGGATATTGCCAAGTTGGAGAAAATCAGCCGGATAGGATAAAGAGATAGAGGTGCTAGATTATCTAGATTTAGATTTTCTAGAATTTCTAAAAATTCTAGATTTTCTAGTTCCTCTAGACATTCTAGATTATTTACAATCAAAGGAGCTAGAGCCGTTGTTTCTCTTGCTTAGGATGGGATGATGAAGTTGATATATTCGGCATTCAAGGTGATGTCGAAAGGTGCTTGGAAACCCTCGAGTACGATGCCATCGGTGCTGACAGATGCTTTGTTAATCTCGTCGAAATGGATGGTTCGTGGTGTCCGATAGGCACGCACATTCTTGTGACTGAGGAACTTGCCTGTGAACAGCATCCTCAGACCTTCAATCAGCTGCCGCATCTCGGGATAAGAGATTACGCTCACATCGAGCATTCCGTTGTAGGGCACGGCATTAGGCGTCATGCCATAGGCGCGGCTGTTGCCGATGCACACGCTCATGACTTTGCGCTCGATAGTCTCCTCGTTCACCTTGAAGCGCATCTTCGTCTCCATGCGTTGGAACAGCAGCAGAATCATACTCGTGAAGTAGGTGAGCGTCGTCAGGCCGAAGATGCGACGTGTCTTGTACTTCAGTTTCATGATGTTAGCCACTAATCCCACGTTC
>CADCOX010000088.1 GCA_902803195.1 uncultured Bacteroidales bacterium | reverse complement strand
GTCGCCGATGAGCCAGACGTCCTTGCCCCAGCGGATGACGTCGTCGTAAGCACTGAGGTCGTCGGCCCAGAGGAAGCTCTGTCCGCGTAGCTCGATGGCGTTAGGCACAAAGTTGAAGAGTGCAATCCAGATAGGCATCTGTATGAGCATTGGCAGGCAGCCACCCATGGGCGAAACGCCGTATTGGGAGTAGAGTTGCATCATCTCCTGCTGTTTCTTCATGGCATCCTCCTTCTTGGGATATTTGGCGTTGAGCTCATCAATTTTGGGCTTAAGCACACGCATACGGGCGCTGGCTAAATAACTCTTCTTGGTGGCCGGATAGACGAGGGCTTTGACAATGATGGTCAGCAATAGGAGAACGAGCCCCATGTGGAGACCGAAGCCCTTGAGCCAGTCGAAAAGATAGATGATGAACCAACGGTTGATCCAACGCACAATAGGCCATCCGAGGTACACGAGATCCTGGAGTTCGAGATTCTTGTCGGTGTTGAGGCTTAGCTTGTTATGCGCCTTGAGCACGTGGAAGTCATTGGGGCCAACGTAAAACTGCAGTTGCGTAGGTTGTGCGCCTGTGGGGTCGAAGGCTGTTTGCATAGTGGCCTCGTAGTTCTTCAAGTAGCCTTGTCCTTTCTTATAGACTTGCGACTTGAAGTGGGCGTTGGTGAACTGCTGTTGGCTGATGAGTACGGCCGAGAAGAACTGATTCTTGAAGGCTACCCAGTCGAGGGCTTCTTCGATGTCTTTCTCTTGGTCGGAAGTCTCACTGAGGTTCTTGGTCTTACCGTCATTGCGGTGGTAGCGAATGCAAGCATAGCGGTTTTCGAAGTCAAAGCCTTTCTCCAGTTGGCGTGCACGGTCGTTCCAAGAGATGTCAAGGGTGCGCATCGAGGGCGTAAAGAGGTCAGAGATGCCATTGGCACGGATAATCATGTCGACCATGTAGGCATCGGGACGCAGGGTGTAGTCGATGTCGAGTGAGCCGGAGGCGAGGGGGAGGCGAAGGGTGAGGGATTGACCCGAAGCTGTTGCTTCGGGCGCATTGGTGGAGGGGGCTGAAGCTTCGGGCGCAGTGGTGGAGGGGGCTGATGCTGTGGCGGAGGGCTCTACTGCTTGGAAATAGAGATCGCGGGTGACGATGTTCTCCTGCTTGGCAGCGAGTGAGAGTGTCATGCTGGCATCGTCGGGATTAATCAGGTGGATGTTCTCCTTCTGTTGGTCCTTGTAATTCTTGAGTTCCACATCCTCGATGATGCCTCCGTGGGTGTTGATGGTCACCTTCACGAGGTCGTTCTCGAGTGTGAGGCGCTGCTCCGTGCCTTGTGAGGCGGCGAAGAGTGCAGAGGTGGAATCGAGGGCGAGGGTGTCCTTGGTGTGGGAATCGCTGAGTGTTTTCTTTGCCGCTTCAGCTTCTGCTTTCTGTTGTTCTGCGAATTGTGCTGCGGCAATGGAGTCGCGTTCGCGTTGTGCTTTGAGTTGTGCCTCAGAGGGTCGGCTGTACCACGAGAAGAGGACGAGCACGAGGGCCATGAGGATGAATCCTGTAACTGTGTTTTTATCCATATACTTAATAACGATTTAACAATCTTTCTATCTGATGATTATGCTATTTTCAATTGCTATTTACGATTCAATGATTATTTATTCTTTCATGCTGAAAACGCAATAAAGTGACCTTAGTGGCGGAGAAGATTATGCATTATTACTGATTTCCTCGTTGATTTCTCCAATGTAGTTGAGGAGTTCTTCGCGTCCTTGCTTGGTCTCTGCAGAGGTGATGAAATGGGGTGGGAGAGGGTCCCATTCGTCGGCGAGGCGTTGCAGGTAGGCGTTGATGCTCTCGCTGAGTTTGGCTCGGCTGAGTTTGTCGGCTTTGGTGAAGACGATGCTGAAGGGCACACCGCTCTCTCCGAGCCATCGCATGAAGTCGAGGTCCACCTGTTGCGGTTCGTGACGGCAGTCGATGAGCACGAAGAGGTTGGTCAAGCACTCACGCTGTAGGATGTAGCTGGAGATCATTTTCTCGAGCTTTGTACGTTCGGTCTTGCTGCGTTTGGCAAAGCCATAACCGGGAAGGTCGACGAGGTACCATTGTCCTCCGTTAATGACGAAGTGGTTGATGAGCAACGTCTTGCCGGGAGTGGCCGAGGTCTTGGCCAGTTTCTTGTTGCCCGTCAGCATGTTGATGAGACTGGATTTGCCGACATTGGAGCGGCCAATGAAGGCGTACTCGGGGCAGTGGTGCTCGGGGCATTGGCTGATGAGTGCGCTACTCTTGAGGTAGGCGGCGTTCTTGATGTCCATGATGTGGCTCTTGGGTAGGGGTGTGAACCAAGTTAGAAGTCGTAGTTCAAGCCGAGCGAGAGCCATTCCTTGAACATCCAGTGGGTGCGGCGTGCGCTATCCTCGGCGCGACTGCCGTCCTCGTTTTGCTTGAAGTTGTAGAACTTGGTGTCCTCGTAGCGCGGATAGAGGTAGAGCTTGCTCGAGAGGTACTTGTTGATGGAGAAGTTGATGGTGTGCTCGTTCTCGATTCGTGTGAGTTTGAAGTTGGAGAACCAGTAGAGGCGAGAGTGCCACGAGATGTCCTTGGTGATCTTGTAGTCGAAGGTGAAGTCGATGTTGGGACCCCACTCGTGCTTGGAGTGATGCCCTTTGACGATGCCATAGCGCGTGACGCGGCTGTCGACGTGGACGTAGGTGATGACATAGGAGAGCGGTGCCAAGTGTAGCTTTCCAGTGAAGCGTTTCTTCTTGATGTTGTAGTCCATACCGATTGACGAGCGGACATACAACGGCGAGAGGAAGTCGGATATGACGTTTCGTGAGGAACCTTGATAGCCTCGGTAGGGCTGCGACTGAAGCTGGAGTTGAGCCGAGTAGTTCCAGTTGCCGATGGCTTTGATGCCGAGGTTGGAGGTCAGACGCAGGAGGTTGCTGTTGGGACGGAACTTGGGCACGCTACTCTGCGATGTCTGGAAGCCGAGTTGCGCTTCGAATTTATTGTCCCACTGCACTTTACGTTGGTTGTTGAAATTGGCATCGAACGACAACTGGTTGATCATCGAATAGGTGTTCTCACCGCCTTGGTACCAGTTCTTCGAATAGTAGTTCTGATTGAATTGGATGCTTCCGTTGCCTTTGAACGTCCAGAAATTGGGTCGCTTCACTTCGGGTTCGGCAGCCTCTACGATGACATCGGGCACATCTTCGACCACTTTCTCGGCGAGTTTGACGTCCTCCACGACGGTCTGTGCGAGGTCCGAGCGTATGCCGCCAGTCTCGGCGAGTGCCGTCTGGGTGGTGCTGAAGAGCTGCGGAATGCGAATGTAGGCCAAGCTGAGTTCTTGGTTGGAAGCTTCGTGAAGGAGGAGTTGCTCGTCGTCGGTAGAGCCGAGCGCAGGTAGGTTGCTATTGACGGCAGCAGGTGGCGTGGCTTGTGCCATCTGCTGAGTGAGCGCACTATGGTAGAGGGTGCCAGGGCCGAGGAGATGGAAGAGGTAGGGACTCGGCGTCTTCTGTCCGATGGTGGCCTGCGCAGCTTGACGTGCGACCAACGCGTGAAGCGAGTCGGTGTAGTTGCGCAAGATGGAATCAGTAGCCGCCGAGGGGTTGTTGGCCGCGCTGGCGTAGAAGGCAAACGCTAACAGAGCTGTCAGGATGAAGAAAAGCTTTTTCATAGTCGCATAAATTTTGGCGCAAAGATACGAAAATAGTCGGGAAGTTGTGCTTTTCGGTGGCGTTAAGCGTGTCTTTTTTATAAATAATGTGTATTTTTGGGCTTTTATGAGGCAAAAATCAAATGTTTTGACTACTTTTGGCGCATTGAAACGTGAGTAGCGAGCTCGGGAAAACGAGTTCAACAAGCGTAAAAACGAGATTATTTACGAGCGAAAACGAGAATAAAGAGAATAAACGACCATAAACAAGTAGTAAAGATGAAACTGATAGCAGACAGTGGTTCAACGAAGACGACATGGCTCATTCGCCGTCCGTCGTCGACCGATATCCGAGTGGACAGCGTGGGGCTTAACCCCGTTCGCGATGATGCCGCCCTTATCCAGCAAGTGGTGGAAGGGGTGGCGGCCAGTTTGGGCAGTTACCTGGGTGGAGTTGCGATGGAATCGCAACATACAGGACGGGACGTAGTGGAGGAAGTCTATTTTTATGGTGCGGGATGTATAGCGCCTTACGCTGAGGCTGTGAGGAGTGCGCTGGAGTCGGCTTTCGTTGGTGCGAAGGTGGCTGTCGAGAGCGACTTGCTGGGCGCAGCAAGGGCGTTGTTTGGGGTTAAAGAAGGAGTTGCATGTATCCTTGGAACAGGCTCGAACTCATGTCTTTATGATGGCGAAAAGATTGTCGCCAATGTATCGCCACTGGGCTGGATTCTGGGCGATGAAGGCAGTGGTGCTGTGCTGGGCAAGACGTTGGTCGGCGATTTGCTGAAAGGCCAATTGTCGGAAGGCCTCTGTGAAGCCTTTCTGGAACGATTTGAGTTGACTCCGACCGCCATCATCGACGCTGTGTATCGCCAGCCACAGGCCAATCGTTTCTTGGCTTCGTTGGTGCCTTTCATCGTTGAACATCGCGAAGACGAGAGCATTCATCAGCTGCTGCTGGCGAGTTTTCGTGCTTTCTTCCGTCGGAATGTGTCGGCTTATGGTCGACACGATCTTCCAGTGGGTTTCGTTGGTGGTATAGCTTCTCAGTTCGAGAGTGAGCTTCGCGAGGCAGCTGAGGTGGAGGGCTTCGAGGTCGGTCAGATAGAGCAGCAACCTATCCTCGGCATGGCAGCGTACCATGGTGCTTGAAAATTGACACGTTTTCGTGGCGTTTAGGCCTTTAACGGCAGGGTAGATTGCTGTGTTTTGGGGCTAAATGTGTCGTTTTTTAAGCAAAAAAGAGCCGAAAAACCGAAAATATGTTGCACAACATACTTTTTTTAGGACAACGTATCGCGTTTGGTATTAACTTTGTGGCCGTTATCCTGAAATAAACAATCTTTTTACCTTAAACGGACTAATACCTAAAGACTGAAGCAACAGGGTCGCTGTGAAGCGGCCCT
>CADCOX010000087.1 GCA_902803195.1 uncultured Bacteroidales bacterium | reverse complement strand
GCTTCATCGCGAACGGAGCAACCATATAGAATCTTAACCCGCTCGCCATAATCGCGATGCAACGATAGCAGACAATCCAGGATGATGTTGTCTGAGACGATGCGGTTAGCAATCTCTGCGGGCGTCTTCCACACATTCTCTGCCACTTGGCGCCAATCCTTGTTCAGGCATAAAGCACCATCCACGCAAACCGTGACATTGGTCGTATAGGGGAAATGCCCAATGACATCTTCTGCCAGAATAGCCGTACCCCATCCTCCTGCACTATAGCCGCAAATGAGCAAGGCCTCGGGCTCTCCCAGCAGAGGCAGGACGCTGCGCAACGCCGCTGTATAGTTGGTGTAGCCGTGATGGTGGAGGACTTTCTGCTCGCCCGCGAGGGAGGTATAGGGGAAGTCGCCTGTGCCGCAATGGAAATCGCCGTTGCCATACGGAATGGCCAGGATGGACCAGTCTTTGAACGGATTCCTCTCGTCCTGTGAGCCGATGCCCCAGGTGGCTACGAAGTCCTGGTACTTGACATTGTCGGAATAGAATCCGCCTTCAGTGACGACAGACCTGCCGCGTGCTGCCGTATACGCATCAACGCTGACGCCGCCACCGAAGAAATAGACCATCATCTTGTTGGCCATTCCTTTACGGAAATAGGCACACCAGCGAGAGCCATCGGCAGAGACGGCTCCATCGGGCGTCACTTCGTACCACTTGCCCACTTCGGGCTCTCCCTGAAGTTCCGGGAACTCCTGCAGGAAAGAATGTTTGAGCACGATAAATGCGCCAATCGCGAGGATGACGAGGCCGATAAGGGCTATTGCGAGTATCTTCTTCATAAACTCTTTCTCTTGATATTCTTCCAGCGGTTTGTATTCTTCAGTATCTCAGCATCATCCCCGATAAATGCTTTGCCTGCCGCGCTATCGCCCTTCAGGAAATAACAAAACCAAGCTGTCATATAAGGGTCGCCTTCGCCGCCCATCTCCTCATGGTCCTTGCTCGTATGGCGCGCAGCAACGACGGGAAAGTCGCCTGTCGTCTCGTCGAAATTAGCTTGAAAAGCCTCCTCCGGACTGATGATTTTCGAATCCCAGTCGCCCGTACCTGCTACCATCAGCAGCGGAGCACAGATCTTGCTGAAGTCAGAGGCTCCCCACTTGAAGTTGATGCCTATCTGCTTCTGGGGACAACTGCACAGATACACAGCCTTATACGCTCTACTATTAGGATAGGCCGTAGCAGCCATGACAGCTCCGAATGCGCCTTGTGAATATCCGGCAATGGCTATCTTCGTCGTGTCAATCCTGTCATGAAACTGATTGTCCTGCTGGGCTGCAAGCGCAAGAAATGCATCCAACGTCTGCGACATAGAAGCACCTGTGCCTGTCTGCTTATCCATGTTGCCTATCACCACAAAGCCCCAGGATGCCAAATGCTCCATCGCATCCATCAGGTCGTAAGCCGTGGTATTCGATGCGTTGCCGATATTGACAAGAGGCAACGCTTGGACAGACTTCAGGAGGGACTGAGGATAGACTACGACAATCTTGCCAATGGTGGCATTGTCGCTATCATATTCTACCCTTGCAACTTCCTCGCCGCCGTTCTGCTTATACTTACTTTCAATGGGTAGTGAGGTATCAATGTCTCCTTTGTAGAACCCTGCTTTCTTAGAGTCTTGACAATTGACTGTGGTGAAGGAAACGATCAGAAGAAGACCGCAAATGATACTTTTACTAACAATCCTATTCATATTTTTCGTCGTTTAAAGCGTTGTAAAATGGTCAGAAGTATGGCGATTACGCATTTCTTGCGAGTGTATTCTTTCTTTATTATCTATTTATGATAACGATTTGACGTCGCAGAAGCTATAAAAGTTGCATGGGTGACGAAAAAATGGCCTTTTCTATGCCAAAAAATGGCCTTCATCGCAGATAAATGGCCTGCAGAACCCTTGTAGGAGACCTTCGCGCAGGCTTCTAGGAGGGTTCGCTTGTGATAAGTAGATGATGAAAGTAGATGAAAGTCAAGAACTTATCTGCCTATGCCTGCCTGCCGTGTGACAATTGTGACAATTGTGACAACGTTTTTTGCACGTTTCAGTTGCTGATGGTCCGCTCTACGGAGCGGCGCAGGCGGTCGATGGCTCGGTTCAAGGACTCAGTGGGCTCGATGATGTTGTCGGGTCCCCAGAAGTCGGGCTCGCTGAAGAGGTCGACGTTGTCGTAGAGGTTGTCGTGTCGGCGGAAGCTGTCGCGCCCGCGGATGGACTTGGCATCTTGTAGGATATTGGTAACGACGAACTCGCTGACCACTGTGAATGGCGAAGCGAACAGACGGCGGCTCCAGTCGCACTTGAAGCGAATCTCGTTGCGAACATAGTTGAGGTAGGTGATGCCGTCCTCGGTGCGATAGTAGATGTTCATCGTCAGCTCGAGCGGCGTGAAGCGCAGCCCTGCAGGCTTATAGACGAGCATGGCGTTGGTGGCGAGTGCCCGGTTACGGAGGTCCAGGCTGAGGTCGGCTCGCGAGATGGCCAACGTATGCTGATCGATGTAAAGGGTGGCGTAGAAGAGGGCGTATGGCCGCTGTCGTTCACGAGGCGTCATTTGGATGACGTAGTGCATGCGGTCGTCGAGTTTCTGTATGCCTTCGAGCGAGTAGTCGAAGGCAGTGAGGTCGTCGGGGTAGAACAGGAGTTCAATGTTCTTGACGACATCAGCGAGTATGGGTAGGGTCGGTCCTCCCTGCAGCTTCACGGCCAGCGTGTCGGCACTCTTGATGTTCATCATGCGGCGTCCTCGTCGGATGGCGACGGCGTCAAAGTCTGTTTTCTTGTTGTATACGGTCTTGTAGAGCTCGACGACGGCCTCGCTAATGCTGATGTACTGACGGCGCTTCTGCATGACCTCGCGGTAGAAACCGTAGTAAGAGGTCTCGCGCTGGCTGTAGTTGAAGGGGAAGCGGCTGATGGCCTGACTGACGATTTCCCAGGGCGAGAGTGACCGCACGACGAGCTCGTCCATAGTGACGACAGAAGGCTGCAACTCAACACTGAGTTGTCTGTTGCGAGTGATGTCTACGCGTTGGCTAAGGTAGCCGATGAGGGAGAAAGAGAGGGAGGTGGTTTCAGGACTCACTTTCAGCGTGAAGCGTCCTTGGTCGTTGGTCACCGTGCCCACGCGTACCGCTACCACACTGACGTGCGGTAGTGGCTGGCGGGTTTGTCGGTCTGTTACGATGCCGCTGACGGTGATGAGCTCTTCAGCCGACATCGTGAGTCCAACCATCACCAGAAGCAGGGCTATGAGGTGACGAAGACGCGGCATGAGGGTCTGTGTTTGCTTTCGGTGTGTGTCCTAGAGTGAAGCGAGGCTCTCGCGCAGGGAGGCTATCTTCTGCGCGGCATCGGCTTGCTTCTTGCGTTCCATGTCAACGACGGCAGCAGGGGCGTTCTGGACGAAGCGCTCGTTCTGGAGTTTCTTCTTTACGCTGACGAGGAAACCTTCGATGCGCTGGAGCTCAGCCTCGAGCTTCTTGCGCTCGGCATCGAGGTCGATGAGATTGCCGAGGGGTACGGCAAACTCCACAGTGCCGACGAGGAACGAGGCGCTGCCGC
>CADCOX010000086.1 GCA_902803195.1 uncultured Bacteroidales bacterium | reverse complement strand
ACTGCGCTTCGCCTTCGTCGGACCTTGCCCAGAAGTCAGCGCTCTACTGCAAGGGTCACCTCGAACTCAAAGGCAAGGGCTCACTCATCGTCAATGGCCGTTATGCCCATGGCATCAAGAGTGCTGAGTATATGACCTTGAAGAACGCCGACATCACCATCGCAGCAGCCGCGAAGGACGGCCTCTCATGCGACGAGTACTTCCTCATGGAGAGCGGCACGCTCACCATCGCAGGCGTTGGCGATGATGGCATCCAATGCGATCTCGACGGAACAGTCAACACGGGTGAACTCACCGACCACGAAGGCGAGGATTCAGGCAATATCTACATCAATGGCGGCACACTCGGCATCACGACCACGGCTGCAGGTGCCAAATGTATAAAAGCTGATTCGACCCTCGTCGTCAACGATGGCGTGCTCACCCTCAATGCCAGTGGCGCTATCGATACGAGCGACTCAACCGACCCCTCCTATGTCACGGCTCTCCGAGCGGGAAAGGTGGTCGTCAATGGGGGCTCAATCACAGCTACGGTCAAGGGTACTGCCGGCCGTGGCGTCGCAGCCTGGGATATCGAGACGAACGGCGGTTCGCTGAATATCACGAATAGCGCAGCACCTACGACCCTCTCGAGCGACGTCAAGAGTGCCAAGGGCTTGAAGGCTCTCAACATAGCGCTCAATGCAGGTATTATCACCATCACCATGACGGGCAACGCCGGCAAGGGCATCTCTGCCGGTTCCGGCACCCAGAGTTCCAGCGGCGGAGGCGGCGGCTGGGGCGGCTGGGGCGGAGGTCGTCCAGGCGGCGGTGGTGGCGGCGGTATGGGCGGCGGCTCCACTTGGACCAATATCAAGGGGTCCTATACGCAGGGCAAGGCTGACGGGACGGGACCCACACTCACGGTCACTACGACAGGCAGCGCCTACAGCTCTTCTTCGGCCAAGGCAATCAAGGCCATCTGCGCGGTCGTCCTCTACGGCGGCACCACCGAAGTCTCCACCAAGACGAGCGGAGCCGAGGGACTGGAGTCGAAGAGCGGCGTCACCATCGCCGGTGGCAATCATTATTTCAAATGCTACGACGATTGTATCAACTCAGCAGGCAAGATTATCTTTGATGGCGGAGTCACCGTCTGCTATGGTTATGGCAACGATTCCGTCGACAGTAATGCCGGTTCCTCGGGGGCTATCACGATAGGCAATGGCGCTGTCTTCGCCTATACGACGAAAGGCTCGCCAGAGGAAGGCTTCGACTGCGACAACAATTCCTACATCCAAATCACGGGTACGGGCATCGGCATCAGTGCCGGCGCCGCGCAGGGCGGCGGTAGCAGTTCCATTACCCTCTCGAATGCCGCGCAGGGCTATGCCTTCTATACGTCCAGCGTCAGCTATCAGCCGAATCGCTATTACACGCTGGCTGATGCCAACGGCAACAACTTAGTCACCTACAGCTTCGAAGGCTCCTGCACCAGTTCGCTTTCCCTGTTCACGGCCAAGGGAATGGTCAAAGGCAGCAAGTACACTGTCAAGTACTCCACGTCGGCTCCTACGGACGCCACTACGTCTTGGCACGGCCTCTATCTGGGCAGCTCACATGTAGGGACAACCAATGCCATCTCATCTCTTACGGCGAAATAACGGAGACGAGCCTCAAGAGGCGGGCAATAAAAAACAAGCGGAGGAGCCTCCGCTTGTTTTTTGTTTTCGAGAAGTTGAGAAGTTGAGAAGTTGAGAAGTTGAGAAGTTGAGAAGTTGAGAAGTCGAGATGTCGAAATGCCGAAATATCGAAATCCCGAAATATCGAAATGCCGAAATGTCGAAATCCCGAGACATCGAGACATCGAAACTCCGTTACCCCAGCAGCTTCTTGCTGAGTTTCTCCAGCATGTCGCGGGTCATGGCGCCAATGCCGAAGTTAGGACGCCAACCCCATTCCTCGCGGGCAGCGCTGTCGTCAAGGCTGTCGGGCCAACTCTCGGCGATGGCTTGCTTCAAGGGGTCTACGTCATAAACCATCTTGAATTCGGGGACGCGGCGCTTGATCTCAGCATAAATCTTCTCGGGCGGGAAACTCATGGCAGTCACGTTGAAGCCATTGCGGTGGATGAGTTTGTCGGGGTTGGCTTCCATCAGTTCGATGGCAGCGCGCAGTCCGTCGGGCATATACATCATGTCCATGCGCGTACCCTCAGCGATGGGACATACGAAGGTCTCGCCGCGCACAGCTGCGTAGAAGATGTCCACGGCATAGTCGGTTGTCCCGCCGCCCGGAGGGGTGACGTAGCTGATAAGACCGGGGAAGCGCACAGAACGTGTGTCGACGCCGTATTTCGTAAAATAGTAGTCAGAGAGCAACTCCGTTGTCACCTTCGACACGCCATAGATGGTCTTCGGGCGCTGAACGGTATCCTGGGGTGTCAGTTCGTGAGGGGTGCTGGGACCGAAACTGCCGATGCTCGAGGGCGTGAAGACGGCGCAATGGTTTTCGCGGGCCACTTCAAGCACGTTCCACAGTCCGTCGATGCCAATCTTCCACGCCAGCTTCGGCTTTTGCTCGGCTACTACACTCAGCAGGGCAGCCAGATTGTAGATGGTATCAACCTTGTGTTCGCGGACGACGGCAGCCATTTGTTCGCCATTCGTCACATCGGCGATGGCCGAGGGACCACCGGCAGCCAGTTCGCCCTTGGGCTCAGCACCAGGGATGTAACCTGCAACGACATGCTCGCCTCCATAACGTTTCCTCAACTCAGTGGTGAGTTCCGAGCCAATCTGGCCCGTAGAGCCGATAACGAGAATATTCTTCATAAAAGAGATTGGGTAAGTTTGTTTATAGAATCATACATTTGTTTTTGTGGCCACAAAGATAACGAAAAGTTGAACGTGAAAGGCCTAAACGGGCAAGTTTTTTCATGAAAACGCCTAAATAATCCTTTTTTCTGCCCTCTTTCTGCAATTAAGTCCCAAAAACCATTAACTTTGCAGCCTGAAAGACTAACTCATTAACATCAACTTTCACTCATCGAACTTTAAAACTCATCGTCTCATGTACGGAAAAATCCAAGAACATCTTCAGCAGACGCTGAACGAGATTCGCGAGGCCGGCCTCTACAAGGAGGAGCGCCTCATCTGTAGCCCCCAATCGGCAGCCATCGAGGTGGCAGGCACTGAAGTGCTCAACTTCTGTGCCAACAACTACCTTGGCCTCAGCAACCATCCCCGTCTCATAGAGGGCGCCAAGCGTATGATGGACCGCCGCGGCTATGGCATGTCGAGCGTGCGCTTCATCTGCGGCACGCAGGACATTCACAAGGAACTGGAGGCAGCCATCAGCCGTTTCTTCAAGACCGAAGATACGATTCTTTATGCCGCTTGCTTCGACGCTAACGGGGGTGTGTTCGAGCCTCTGCTGACCGAGGAGGATGCCATCATCAGCGATGCCCTCAACCACGCCAGCATCATCGATGGCGTCCGTCTGTGCAAGGCCAAGCGCTATCGTTATGCCAACGCCGACATGGAGGACCTCGAGCGCCAGCTGCAGGCTGCGCAGGAGCAGCGCTTCCGCATCATTGTCACCGACGGCGTCTTCTCGATGGACGGTAATGTCGCTCCGATGGACAAGATCTGTGACCTCGCCGAGAAGTATGACGCTATGGTCATGGTCGACGAGAGTCACTCGGCAGGTGTCGTAGGTCCTACGGGCCGTGGCGTCAGCGAGTTCTTCAACACCTATGGGCGCGTCGACATCTACACGGGCACCCTCGGCAAGGCCTTCGGCGGCGCTATGGGCGGCTTCACCACGGGTCGCAAGGAGATTATCGACCTCCTGCGTCAGCGCTCGCGTCCTTATCTCTTCTCCAACTCGCTCGCTCCCGGCATCATCGGCGCTTCGCTCGAAGTCTTCAAGATGCTCGACGAATCGGACGAACTGCATGACCGCCTCGTCGAGAACGTCAACTACTTCCGCGACAAGATGATGGCTAGCGGCTTCGACATCAAGCCTACGCAGAGCGCCATCTGCGCCGTCATGCTGTATGACGCTCCTCTCTCGCAGCGTTTTGCCGCCCGTCTGCAGGACGAAGGCATTTACGTCACGGGCTTCTACTATCCCGTTGTGCCGAAAGGTCAGGCCCGCATCCGTGTGCAGATCTCAGCAGGCCACAACCGCGAGCAGCTCGACAAGTGCATTGCCGCCTTCATCAAGGTAGGCAAGGAACTGGGCGTGCTGAAGTAGCCGTTGCCAAGGTCGCAGCATAACTCCTGTGGCGAGCTAAAGCGTCAGCTGGCTTCAGCCGCTCATGCCGCTCCGTCTGTACAAGAAACACCGCAAATGCAGCGCAGTCCATGCGCGCATTTGCGGTGCTTTGTTTTAGGCAATAATAGCGCTGCCGGGTGAGGTTTACTCGGCGACAAAATCGCCGAGCGCTATCGAGCGCTTGAGGCCGTTTCCGACATCGCTAACGGGGGAAGGGTCAATGGCTGTATTATCTCCTTGTTCAATGCTCTATTGATGTCCATTTGCGCATATATAGGCAGGGGCTTACGCGTATAGTACGTGAGGGCTTGCGCGTATATACGTAAAGGGCTTAGCGTATAGTACGTGAAGGGCTTCGCGTATATTCGCTCAGGCTTGTATCAATAATGATACTCGCGTGTGGCACCGTAGGCTCTTGACCTGATGCGCATCAGTCGACGTAGTAGACGCGTTTGACGCGGGGCGAGACGGAGGTGAGAATCTCGTAGGGGATGGTGTCGATGGCGGCGGCGAGGAGGCTGGGATGGAGTTCGGGGCCAAAGATGACGGCCGTGTCGCCCTCCTTGCAGTCGATATCGGTGACGTCTATCATGCAGACATCCATGCAGATATTGCCGATATAGGGGGCTCGCTTGCCGTTGACGAGGCAGTAGGCATGTCCATTGCCCAAGTGGCGATTGAGGCCGTCGGCATAGCCGATAGGCAGGGCGGCGATGCGGCTGTCGCGGGTCAGATGTCCTTTGCGTGAATAGCCTACTGTCTCATTGGCTGGTACGTCATGAATCTGCAGGATGGTTGTTTTGAGCGTGGAGATGGGAGTCAATGGGGAATGGACAGTGGACAATGGAGAATGGACAATGGACGATGGTGCTTGTGCAATGCTTTGTGAACTGTCGGATGCAGCTTGAGCGGCTTTCAGTTTGTCGCCCGCCAAGGGGTCTACGCCATAGAGTCCGAGTCCGAGACGTACCATCTCGCAATGCCGCTCGGGGAAGTGTTCGATGCCGGCTGAGTTGCAGATATGGCGCAGGATGGGGTGGGGGAAAGCCTCTTGCAGGCGAGCAGTGGCCTCGAGGAAGAGCTGCCATTGCTGGTTGGAGAAGGCGTCGAAGTCCTCGCTGTCCGAACCTACAAAATGGCTGAAGACGGAACGCGGGATGAGCGCTTTCTGCGCGTGGAGGCGGTCGATGAGTTGGGGCAGGTCGTGCTTAGGGTCGAAGCCGAGGCGGTGCATGCCGGTGTCCAGCTTGAGGTGGATGGGGAAGGCGGTGATGCCTTCGTGCTCAGCGGCGCGGATGAGGGCGTCGAGAAGTCGGAAGCTGTAGACCTCGGGCTCGAGGTGGTACTCGAAGAGCATCCTGAAGCTGCTCATCTCGGGATTCATGATCATGATGTTGGAGGTGATGCCGGCGCGGCGCAGTTCGACGCCCTCGTCGGCCACGGCCACAGCCAAGTAGTCGACGCGGTGGTCTTGCAGCGTCTTGGCTATCTCGACGGCTCCTGCTCCATAGGCCGAGGCTTTAACCATGCAAACCATCTTCGTCTCGGGGCGCATGAAGGAGCGGTAGTAGTTGAGGTTGTCGATGACAGCCGAGAGGTTGACCTCGAGGATGGTCTCATGGACCTTCTGAACGAGTGCGTCGGCAATGCGGTCGAAGCGCGCCTGGCGCGAGCCTTTGATGAGTACGATGCCGTCGTGGATGGCCTGCGGAGCGGGGCTGCTCAGGAACTGCTCGACCGAGTCGAAGAGCTTCAAGGCTGCGGGGCGCAGGTCCTCGGCAACGCACATCATGCCCGAGCTGATCTCGCGTCCGATGCCGATGAGCTCGTCCACTCCGTACTCCTTGACGAGGCCGGCTACTTGATGGTAGAGTTCGGTCAGGTTGAGTCCCGACTGCTTGATGTCAGAGAGGATGAGCGTGCGCCGTCGGTTGCTGCCTTCGGGTCGGCGTCGCATGAAGTCGAGGGCAATCTCGAGCGAGCCGAGGTCGTTGTTGCAAGTGTCGGTGATGAGTGTACAGCCGGCGCGTCCCTCCTTGACTTCGAGGCGCATGGCCACGGGCTCGAGGTGAGCGATGCGTTCGCGGATGACGTCGTCGTCGAGCCCCAGGTAGCGGCAGACGCAGGCGCAGTGGATAGCATCCTCGCGGCTGGCGGCGTCGTCGGTGGGCAGCAGGTCGATGAGCGGCATGAATTCCTGCATAGTCCATCCTATGCGCTCGCCTTTGAAGTCGCTCGCATCGACGCACTCGCTGATGAGCGGGTCGTCTGCGTTGAAGATGAGGACGCGCGAGTTGTGGAACAGGCGCAGCTTCTCGCGGCATTTCTCGTGGCGGTCGGCGAAGTTCTCGTCATGGGCCGAGCCGAGGTGGGTGAGCACGCCTATCGTTGGTTGGATGATGCCCTCGAGGGCACTCATCTCGCCGGGTTCGCTGATGCCAGCCTCGAAGATGCCGAGCTGTGTCTGTTCGGTCAATCGCCACACCGACAGCGGCACGCCAATCTGCGAGTTCCATGAGCGGGGCGAGCGCGTGATGTTGAAGTCGGGTGCCAGCAACTGATAGAGCCATTCCTTGACGATGGTCTTGCCGTTGCTGCCGGTGATGCCGATGATGGGGATGTTGAATTCTTCGCGGTGGCGCTCGGCCAATCGTTGCAGGGCCTTCAGGGGCGAGGTGACGACGAGGTAGTTGGCATCAGGCTCGGGCTGCTCGGGGAGCTGACTGACCACGAAGGCTCGCACGCCGCGGCGATAGAGTTCGGGTATGTAGCGATGACCGTCGTTCTTCTGTGTGCGAATGGCAAAGAAGAGGGTCTCTTCGGGGAAGGTCAGCGAGCGGCTGTCCGTGAGCAGCCAGTCGATATGGGTGTCGGCCTCACCTACTCGGTGAGCACCAATGAGCGTGGCAATGAGGGATATAGGATAGGTCATATGTGAAGTTGAAAAGTTGAGAGGTTGAAAAGTTGAAAAGTTCTTCAGTCTCGCTGTCGCTCGCGCTCAAACTTGTTCGCTCATTCGAACGTAGTGGGTCTTGAGAAGAAGCGGCAAAGCCGAGCGGAGAGGTTGAAAAGTTGACGAGTTGACGAGTTCTTCGCAAGCGAAGCGAGCAGAGTCCGAGCGGATGAGTCGTTTTCGTCTACAATTCAATATTGTATTTCGCCATGAGGTCGCTCAGCCGTTGGCGCGTCTGCTCGCGAAAGCGCCTGCTCTCGGGTGAGTCGGGCTCTTCGGGGCGATGCTGGAGGGCACGCCGAATCGGCTCGAAATCTACAAGATAGCGGTGCGCCTCCGAGTCCAGCCAAAGGTCGACGAAGCGCTCCCAGATGTAGTCGATGGCTTGCGGCGACGGATGCAGCATGTCGGGCGCATAGAAGCGGTAGTCGCGCAGCTCGTCGAGTTGGAGCTCATAGGCTGGGAAGTAGTGCACCTGCTCGGGGTGGCGCTGCACGAGTTCCTCGACCGCCAGCAGCAGCACGGCCTTGGAGAGGCGGCTCTCGTGGAAGCCATACTTGGCGTAGCGGTAGGGCGAGACGGTCAGGATGACCTGACTGTTGCTGAAGAGGCGGCAGATGGCCTCGAGCGTCTCCACGCATTGCTCCGTCGTGAGCGTGCGTTCCACGAACTCGCTCTGCGGCCGCTTGTGACAGTTGCCTACGGCCAGATGGCTCTCCGTGTGCTCGTAGTAGCGGTTGGTTCCGAGGGTGACGACGAGCGTGTCGGGATTCCATTCGACGAGCTTGCCGCGCGCCGAGAGGAGTCCCGCCTTGCAGGCCTCGAGCGATGATGAGTTGAACTTGCTGCCGGCTAACCACGAGTGCCAGCAATGGTCCTCGTCCTCGAAGTAGAGCGCGTCGTACATCGGGTTCTGGGTCAGCGCCTGCAGGATGCTCAGCGGATTGTAGAGCACGCCGAAGGGATTCACGAGGGCCGGGAGGCCACTCTCGCGCATCTTCGTTCCGATGTTCTCGGCAAAGCACGAGCCGATGAAAGCAACGCGGTTTCGGAGTCCTATTGGGCGGTCGAGGGGAGTGATTTCTACGGTTGTTTGCAGTTTCATGTCGCAAAATTAGTTCTTTTTGTCTGGAAAATGCTCGCATAAGACAAAAAATTGTTACTTTTGCCCCGAATTTCTATCCAATGACTGAAAATAAGCAATCAGAATACCCACTTTTGGAGCGTATCAAGTTGCCTGCTTACCTCCGTCAGCTGCCCTTGGAGCAGTTGCCCGAGGTCTGTCGCGAACTGCGGCAGGATATCATCAACGAGCTCTCCGACAACCCCGGCCACTTCGCATCGAGCCTGGGCGTCGT